>NZ_JAVAXX010000072.1:0-25526 GCF_042709275.1 Bacillus sp. LR_5
CTATTACAATAGCAATCTAACTTGTTAAAGACTGTAAAAAACCTTTTGACTTCTGCTGCTGAACCAATTAATATAATACTCAGTTAATAGTTATCAGAATTTTTAGGAATTGAGTGATTCATATGACACTGCATAAAGAGCGTCGGATCGGCCGGCTGTCTGTTCTCCTGCTGCTGAATGAGGCGGAAAAAAGTACGCAGGTTGAGGAGCTGGAGCGAGACGGATGGAAGGTCTGTCTTGGCAAGGTAGGATCAATGGACGCGCATAAAGTAGTAGCCGCAATTGAAACCGCTTCCAAAAAGAGCGGTGTCATTCAATCTGAGGGTTATCGGGAGTCACATGCGCTTTATCATGCGACGATGGAGGCATTGCATGGCGTGACCAGAGGTGAAATGCTGCTGGGATCGCTGCTTCGGACGGTGGGCTTGAGGTTTGCCGTTTTGAGGGGAAATCCTTATGAAAGTGAAGCGGAAGGCGATTGGATTGCTGTCTCGCTTTACGGAACAATCGGTGCGCCGATTAAAGGTCTTGAGCACGAGACATTCGGTGTTGGAATTAATCACATATGAAACAGCCCATAGATCTTAGACGATAGGGGGCTATGCGTGAAAACAGATGTTCACAGCATAGCTCCTTTTTGTATGGGCGCTTTACCAAAGTAAAGAAAAAGGAGTTGGGCTTATGGTGACTTTAGACGGTTCTTCATTGACAACAGCCGACGTCGCTCGTGTGCTGTTTGATTTTGAGGAGGCAGCGGCTTCTGAGGAAAGTATGGAGCGCGTGAAAAAAAGCAGAGCAGCAGTGGAACGGATTGTACGCGACGAAAAGACAATCTACGGCATCAACACCGGATTTGGCAAATTCAGCGATGTCCTGATTCAAAAAGAAGACTCCGCGGCGCTGCAGCTGAATTTAATCCTTTCTCATGCCTGCGGAGTCGGCGACCCTTTTCCTGAGTGTGTTTCCAGGGCAATGCTGCTTTTGCGCGCCAATGCGCTGTTAAAAGGCTTTTCCGGTGTACGCGCTGAGCTGATCGAACAGTTGCTTGCTTTTTTAAATAAACGCGTCCATCCTGTCGTCCCTCAGCAAGGATCACTTGGCGCAAGCGGAGATCTGGCGCCGCTTTCCCACCTGGCGCTTGCGCTGATCGGGCAAGGAGAGGTCTTTTTTGAGGGGGAAAGAATGCCGGCAATGACAGGCTTGAAAAAAGCCGGTATTCAACCGGTAACGCTGACATCCAAGGAAGGGCTTGCCTTGATTAACGGGACTCAGGCCATGACTGCAATGGGAGTGGTCGCCTACATTGAAGCTGAGAAACTAGCCTATCAAACAGAACGCATTGCCAGCTTAACGATTGAAGGTTTGCGGGGAATTATCGATGCATTTGACGAGGATATTCACTCAGCCCGCGGCTATCAGGAGCAGATCGATGTCGCAGAACGAATTCGCTTCTATCTGTCTGACAGCGGCCTGACAACCTCTCAGGGAGAACTGCGGGTTCAGGATGCCTATTCATTGCGCTGTATTCCGCAAGTACACGGTGCGACTTGGCAGACACTAGGCTATGTCAAAGAAAAATTAGAGATTGAAATGAACGCAGCTACAGACAATCCACTCATTTTCAATGACGGTGACAAAGTGATTTCCGGCGGAAACTTTCACGGACAGCCGATCGCCTTTGCCATGGATTTTCTGAAAATCGCAATATCAGAGCTTGCGAATATCGCAGAGCGCCGGATCGAACGACTTGTGAATCCGCAGCTGAATGATCTGCCGCCGTTCCTGAGCCCTCATCCCGGTCTGCAATCCGGTGCAATGATCATGCAGTACGCCGCGGCCTCACTCGTTTCTGAAAATAAAACACTGGCCCATCCTGCAAGTGTGGATTCCATTCCGTCATCCGCCAACCAAGAGGACCATGTCAGCATGGGAACCATCGCCGCTCGGCATGCTTATCAGGTGATCGCAAATACAAGGAGAGTCATTGCGATCGAAGCGATTTGCGCATTGCAGGCTGTTGAATACAGAGGCATAGAACATGCAGCGTCCTATACGAAACAGCTTTTTCAGGAAATGAGAAAAGTCGTGCCGTCCATTCAGCAGGACCGTGTTTTTTCCTATGACATTGAACGCTTGACTGACTGGCTGAAGAAGGAATCTTTAATACCTGATCATCAGAATAAAGAACTAAGGGGGATGAACATATGACTGATGTAAAAAAATCAATCCGTGCCAACAGAGGAACAGAGCTTGAATGCTTAGGATGGGAGCAAGAGGCAGTGCTTCGGATGCTTCGAAACAACCTTGATCCAGAAGTCGCCGAGAAGCCGGAGGACCTCATCGTATATGGCGGGATTGGCAAAGCCGCACGGGATTGGGACGCTTTTCACGCCATTGAGCATTCCTTGAAAACATTAAAAAATGATGAAACATTGCTCGTGCAATCCGGAAAGCCCGTTGGCATGTTCCGTACACACCCGCAGGCCCCGCGCGTGCTCCTAGCAAATTCTGTTCTTGTTCCGAAGTGGGCAGACTGGGAGCATTTCCACGAACTTGAGAAAAAAGGGTTAATGATGTACGGACAGATGACGGCTGGCAGCTGGATTTACATTGGCTCACAAGGCATATTGCAAGGAACCTATGAAACCTTCGCTGAGCTGGCGCGACAGCACTTTGGGGGCAGCTTAAAAGGAACGTTGACGCTGACAGCGGGTCTCGGCGGAATGGGAGGCGCACAGCCGCTGTCTGTCACGATGAATGAAGGCGTCGTCATTGCTGTCGAGGTTGACGAGAAACGCATCGACAAGCGGATGGAAACAAAATACTGCGATCGAAAAACAGCATCGATTGAGGAAGCCTTAGCTTGGGCTGAAGAGGCAAAGCTGGCAGGAAAACCTTTGTCCATTGCGCTTCTCGGAAACGCGGCTGAGGTGCATCACACACTTTTGAACCGAGGCGTCAAAATTGATATTGTGACAGATCAGACATCTGCCCATGACCCTTTAATCGGTTATGTTCCCGAAGGCTACTCCCTTGATGAAGCTGACCGTTTGCGTCAAGACAATCCAGATCTTTACGTGCGCCTTGCGAAGCAAAGCATGAAAAAACATGTCGAAGCCATGCTGGCCTTTCAGCAAAAGGGCTCTATTGTATTTGACTACGGCAACAATATCCGGCAAGTCGCAAAGGATGAAGGGCTGGAGAATGCCTTCGATTTTCCTGGGTTTGTCCCTGCCTACATCCGCCCCTTATTCTGTGAAGGAAAAGGGCCGTTCCGCTGGGCGGCGCTTTCCGGAGATCCGGCAGATATTTACCGTACGGATGCGTTATTAAAAGAGCTGTTCCCGACAAATAAAGCCCTTCACCGCTGGATTGATATGGCACAGGAAAAAGTCACCTTCCAAGGCTTGCCGTCCCGTATTTGCTGGCTTGGATATGGAGAACGAAAAAAGATGGGCCTCGCCATTAACGAGCTGGTTAGAACCGGGGAGCTAAAAGCGCCTGTCGTTATTGGGAGAGATCATTTGGACTGCGGGTCTGTCGCCTCTCCAAACCGGGAGACAGAAGCGATGAAAGACGGAAGTGACGCTGTTGGTGATTGGGCTGTGCTAAATGCGCTTGTCAACACGGCGGCGGGTGCAAGCTGGGTTTCCTTCCACCATGGCGGCGGCGTCGGAATGGGCTATTCCCTGCATGCCGGCATGGTTGCAGTGGCCGATGGAAGTGAGCTGGCTGACGAGCGGCTCGCGCGGGTCTTAACGAGCGACCCAGGAATGGGCATTATCCGTCATGCGGATGCGGGTTATGAACGTGCCGTTGAAGTAGCGAAGGAACAGGACATTATCGTGCCGATGCAAAAATAAAGGAGTGATGACATGCCAAAGCAAATTGATACGATTCTCATCAACATCGGTCAGCTTTTGACGATGGAAAGCAGCGGTCCGCGGGCAGGCAAAAGCATGCAGGATCTTCATGTGATCGAAGACGCTGTTGTCGGCATCCATGAACAGAAAATTGTGTTCGCCGGACAAAAAGGGGCTGAAGCCGGTTACGAGGCAGACGAAATCATTGACTGTTCGGGACGCCTTGTAACGCCTGGCCTCGTTGATCCGCACACCCATCTTGTATTTGGCGGATCTCGTGAAAAGGAGATGAACCTTAAGCTTCAGGGCATTTCATATTTGGATATTCTGGCGCAGGGCGGCGGGATTCTGTCTACAGTCAAGGATACCAGGGCGGCTTCAGAAGAAGAGCTGCTGCAAAAAGCCCATTTTCATCTGCAAAGAATGCTGTCCTACGGCACAACCACAGCAGAAGTGAAAAGCGGCTACGGCTTGGAAAAAGAGACAGAGCTCAAACAGTTGCGTGTCGCAAAGAAACTGCATGAAAGCCAGCCTGTTGACCTTGTTTCCACATTTATGGGAGCCCATGCGATTCCTCCCGAATATCAAAACGATCCAGATGAATTTCTGGATCAAATGCTTTCCCTTTTGCCGGAAATCAAAGAGCAGGAGCTCGCCAGCTTTGCTGATATTTTTACAGAAACAGGCGTTTTTACAGTCAGCCAATCCCGCCGTTATTTACAAAAAGCAGCTGAGGCAGGCTTCGGATTAAAAATACACGCAGATGAAATCGATCCGCTTGGAGGTGCTGAATTAGCAGGTGAGCTAAAGGCCGTCTCAGCCGACCATTTGGTAGGTGCATCGGACGAAGGCATAAAGAAATTGGCTGAGGCAAGAACGATCGCCGTCCTCTTGCCGGGCACGACATTTTATCTTGGCAAAAGCACATACGCCAGGGCTAGAGCTATGATTGATGAAGGTGTATGTGTCAGCTTGGCAACGGATTTTAATCCTGGCAGCTCGCCGACTGAAAATATCCAGCTGATTATGTCCATTGCCGCGCTTCATCTGAAGATGACTGCAGAAGAAATATGGCACGCGGTCACAGTCAATGCCGCATACGCCATAGGGAAAGGAGAAGAAGCCGGTCAGCTCAAAGTCGGCCGCTCAGCTGATCTAGTCATTTGGCAAGCCTCGAACTATATGTATATTCCGTATCACTACGGGGTCAATCATGTACATCAAGTCATGAAAAACGGAACAATTGTTGTCAACAAGGAGGGAGCCATTCTTGGATAAGTACCCTTTTCTCAGAGAGGCCGGATCTTCGTTTAAAGACCGGGATGTCACAAAAATGAGCGACCTGATCGCAACATGGGACGGCCAGGACATTAAGGGACCGGCGTTGATAGGTGTCCCCCTATCAAAATCCTCCATCAGTCATTCAGGCGCTTCCTTTGCACCCGGAACAATACGCCAGGCTCTGAAACATTCATCAGCCTATTCTGCTGAGCTTGGAGAGCACGTCGTATCAGAGCTTCTATATGATCTGGGGGATATCGATATTCATGTCACTGATATCGTAAAGTCACATCATCACATTTTCCAAACCATGCACGCTCTGCTTTCGGATCATCCGGATTGGGTGCCGCTCATACTTGGGGGAGATAACTCTATCAGCTACTCCACCATAAAAGCGATAGCACAAACGAAAGGAACGACAGCGGTGATTCAATTTGATGCCCATCACGATGTACGCAATACGGAGGACGGGGGGCCGACAAACGGCACCCCCTTCCGCCGCCTTTTGGATGAAGAGATCATTGAAGGTCAACATTTGATCCAGCTGGGTATCAGAGAATTCAGCAACAGCCAGGCCTATGAAGCATATGCAAAAAAACATAGCGTGAACATTCACACGATGGACATGATCCGCGAAAAAGGACTAATCCCAACGATAAAAGAGATTTTGCCTGTTGTTCAAGATAGAACAGATTTCATTTTTATATCTGTTGACATGGATGTCTTAGACCAGTCCCATGCACCCGGCTGTCCAGCGATTGGCCCGGGCGGCCTCTATACAGACGAATTGCTTGAAGCAGTCAAGTACATCGCACAACAGCCCAATGTTGCCGGGATTGAAATTGTTGAAGTCGATCCTACCCTCGATTTTCGAGATATGACAAGCAGAGCTGCAGCTCATGTTCTGTTACACGCATTAAAAGGAATGAAACTCTCCCCATTCAAGTGATCTTCTGGCAGGTTGTATTTTGGGTATAGGAAACTCATCTGCCTAATGAATGGCAGCTAAAAGGAGGGCGAGACAGTGAATCTTCAGGAGAACAGCAGCCAACAGCTAAAACGCACAATGAAAAGCAGGCACCTATTTATGATCTCATTGGGAGGCGTCATAGGCACAGGACTTTTCCTCAGTACGGGCTATACGCTACATCAAGCCGGACCCGGCGGTACGATACTCGCTTATGTAATCGGCGGGTTGATGATGTACCTCGTCATGCAATGTCTCGGCGAATTGTCGGTTGCCATGCCGGTGACCGGCTCTTTTCAAAAATATGCTACAACATTTATCGGTCCATCTACCGGTTTTATGGTCGGCATCATGTACTGGATCAATTGGGTGGTGACGGTAGGCTCTGAGTTTACCGCATCCGGTATTCTCATGCAGCGCTGGTTCCCTGACAGCAGTGTATGGATGTGGAGTGCGATTTTTGCAGCCCTTCTTTTTATATGCAACGCATTTTCAGTTAAGTTATTTGCGGAAACTGAATTTTGGTTTTCCAGCGTAAAGATTGTCACCATTATTTTATTTATCATTTTAGGAGGAGCCGCCATGTTTGGCCTGATCTCTTTAAACGGAACGGCGGATGCTCCTATGTTGTCAAACTTCACAGATCATGGCGGGTTGTTTCCAAATGGCTTTCTCGCCGTTTTTATCGCGATGATATCTGTGAGCTTCGCCTTTTCCGGTACAGAGTTAATCGGCGTTACAGCAGGAGAATCAGCAAATCCTCAAAAGGATATACCGCGATCCATCCGTAATGTCGCATGGAGAACCGTGATTTTTTTCATTGGCGCTGTCTTCATATTATCCGGGTTGATTTCTTGGAAGGACGCAGGCGTGATTGAAAGCCCGTTTGTAGCCGTATTTGCGGAGATCGGAATCCCTTACGCTGCTGATATTATGAATTTCGTGATATTAACAGCCTTGCTGTCCGTCGCCAATTCAGGCCTATATGCTTCAACCCGTATGATGTGGTCGTTAGCAAATGAAAACATGATCAGCTCCCGTTTTAAGAAAGTGACCTCTAAAGGCATTCCTTTAAATGCCTTAATGATCAGTATGGCTGTATCTTGTTTATCTCTCGTTTCCAGTATCGTGGCCCCTGGAACTGTCTATGTGGTGATGGTCGCAATTGCTGGATTTGCAGGAGTCGTGGTCTGGATGAGCATTGCCTTGTCCCAGCTCTTGTTTCGAAAGAGATTTTTGAAAAAAGGGGGGAATGTAAAAGATCTGACATTTCGCACGCCGCTTTATCCTCTTATGCCTATAGCCGCTCTCTTATTATGTTCTGCTTCTTGTATCGGTCTTGCTTTTGATCCCAATCAAAGAATCGCACTTTTCTGCGGAGTTCCTTGTATCATCCTTTGCTATCTGATCTACCATTTCAAAAGAAATGTTACAAAAGCGAAAAAAATCAACCAAGAGGAATATCAGGCTGATCACATCCTGTAATCAAAAAAGCACACCCCGCTCAGGATGGGATGTGCTTTATTTTTTATTCTGTAATTAACGTATGAATCAGCTTCGGCGCCTTCGCTTCCGCAGCGATGCGGATGTTGTCATAGACTTTTGCGATGACTTCATCAACGTTTTCGCGGTTGGCGTAAAGCGTCACGAGCGGTTCGCCTTTTTCTACTTTGTCCCCGACCTTTTTGCGGAGCATGATGCCGACGGCTAAATCGATCTCATCTTCTTTTGTGGCGCGACCGGCACCTAACAGCATCGCTGCGACGCCGATTTCGTCCGCAACGATTTCAGAGACGACACCCACTTCTTTGGCGGGCACATCAATTTGATATGCGGCTTGCGGAAGCTTAGACGGATCGTCAACAATTGAGCTGTCGCCGCCTTGGTTTTTCAGGAAATCCTTGAATTTCTCAAGTGCTTTGCCGTTTTTCATGACTTCTTCCAGCTTCGCTCTTGCTTCGTCCAATGTATCGGCTTTTTTCGCAAGCACAACCATCTGGCTGCCGAGCGTTAAGACAAGCTCATGAAGATCCTCAGGTCCCTCGCCTTTGAGTGTGTCGATCGCTTCTTTGACTTCAAGCGCATTTCCGATCGCAAAGCCCAGCGGCTGGGACATGTCTGAAATGACAGCCATTGTTTGACGGCCGACGTTATTTCCGATGCGTACCATCGCTTTGGCAAGTTCAGCTGCGTCTTCTTCTGTTTTCATGAAGGCGCCCGCACCCGTTTTTACGTCAAGCACGATGGCGTCCGCCCCGGCAGCGATTTTTTTGCTCATAATCGAGCTTGCAATGAGCGGAATGGAATTGACCGTTCCCGTTACATCACGAAGCGCGTACAGTTTTTTATCAGCCGGCGTTAAATTGCCGCTTTGGCCGATGACCGCAACCTTGTCGCGGTTCACAAGTTTAATAAATTCATCCTTCGTCAGTTCCACGTGGAAGCCGTCGATTGCCTCTAACTTATCAATCGTGCCGCCCGTATGGCCGAGGCCGCGGCCGGACATTTTGGCAACCGGCACGTCAAGAGCCGCAACAAGCGGAGCGAGAACGAGTGTTGTCGTGTCGCCGACGCCGCCGGTGGAGTGTTTATCCACTTTAATTCCTTCAATGGCAGAAAGATCAATCGTTTCACCGGAGTTCACCATAGCCATCGTCAAGTCCGCGCGTTCACGGTCACTCATATCCTGGAAGAAAATCGCCATAGCAAGCGCGCTTGCCTGATAATCAGGAATGCTTCCGTCTGTGTAGCCGTTCACGAAAAATTGAATTTCTTCAGTGGTGAGTTCTTTTCCGTTTTGTTTTTTGATGATGATATCTACCATTCTCATGTTTGGTCACCGATCCTTTTCGATTAAGTTCAGTAAATCAAGCCCACAATTGCTGCTGATAAAAAGCTGACAAGCGTAGCACCGTATAATAATTTCAAGCCGAAACGAGCGACGACATTTCCTTGCTTTTCATTCAGTCCTTTTACGGCACCGGCAATGATTCCGATTGAGGAGAAGTTCGCAAAGGACACAAGGAATACCGATACGATCGCTGTTGTACGGCCGCTGAAATGGAAACCGTTTTGCGTAAGCGACGTCATGGCGACAAATTCATTCGATACCATTTTTGTTGCCATAATGCTTCCCGCATTAACAGCTTCATTCCATGGGATACCCACAAGAAAAGCGAATGGAGCAAACACATATCCAAGAATGCCTTGGAACGAAATACCGAATACTGCATTAAAAATGCCATTGATCAAGGCGATAATCGCGACAAATCCAATCAGCATCGCAGCGACGACAACCGCTACTTTGAAACCGTCAAGGATGTATTCTCCGAGCACTTCGAAGAAGGATTGTTTTTCTTCTTCCTCAACACGAAGCATATCCTCTTCTTTTGCAACCTCGTACGGATTAATAATAGAAGCAATTATGAAACCGCCAAATAAGTTCAAGACCAGCGCTGTTACAACATATTCCGGTTTCAGCATTGTCATATACGCGCCGACAATCGACATTGATACAGTTGACATCGCAGATGCGCAAAGCGTGTACAAGCGCTGCTGATTTAAAAGACCTAGTTCTTTCTTCAAGGAGATAAATACTTCTGACTGCCCTAAAATCGCAGAAGCCACTGCGTTATACGATTCCAATCTTCCCATACCGTTTACCTTGCTGAGGGCAAGGCCGATATATCTAATGATAAACGGGAGGACTTTCCACTTTTGCAGAATCCCGATCAGAGCGGAAATAAACACGATTGGCAAGAGAACATTCATAAAGAATGTCGTTTGGTCCGCATTCACCAAGCCGCCAAACACAAAGTTAATTCCCTCAGCCGCGTATTCAAGCAGGTAACCGAATCCTTTTGCAAATCCTCCCACGAGGAAATTCCCTATCCCGGTATTGAGGAGAATGTAGCCAAGAATAAATTGCAAAATGAGCATAACAACAATTGGGCGGATCTTAATTCTTTTTTTGCCGCTGCTCGCGATCCACGCGAGGCCTAAAAACACGATTAAACCGATAATCCCAATCAAATACTTCATATGTGTTTCTCCTTTATTTGTATTCGCTTACAATCACTGTTTCCTCAGAAAACGGAAAGCAGTCTGCCTTCCGTCAGCTCTTAATAGTTGTCTCCGCCTGATGCATTTTCTCCTTTTACGATAGAAACGCCTGCGCTGGCGCCAATTCGGCTTGCTCCAGCCTCAACCATTGTGTCTACATCTTCTTTCGTTCTGACGCCGCCAGATGCTTTCACGCCGATATCAGGTCCTACTGTTTTGCGCATTAAGGCGATATCTTCCTTCGTTGCGCCGCCTGTAGAAAAGCCTGTTGATGTTTTTACGAAATCCGCTCCCGCAGACACCGCTAAACGGCATGCACGTTCTTTTTCTTCATCAGTCAGAAGGCACGTTTCGATAATGACTTTGACAAGCGCTTTTCCGGCTGCAGCTTCCACTACACCGCGGATATCAGCTTCCACCACATCGTCTTCCTTGTCTTTTAAAGCGGCAATATTAATGACCATATCCACTTCAGTGGCGCCTTTTGAAATGGCGTCTTTTGTTTCGAACGCTTTTGTTTCAGTTGTATTGGCACCGAGCGGGAAGCCGATGACCGTACAAACGTCGACTCCAGTTCCCTTAAGCTCTTTTGCAGCAAGCTCCACCCATGTCGGATTGACACATACTGAAGCAAATTTGTATGTTTTCGCTTCTTCAATTAGTTTTAGAATGTCCGCTTTTTGTGTATGCGGTTTCAAAGCTGTATGATCAATTATGTTGGCTAATGACATCCTTCGCACACTTCCTTTTTTGTTAAGATATTTTTTAGCATAACCGACTTTTGAACATATGTAAATTGGTAATTGAAATTTTGTTCAATGAAAGGTTTGAACGTGTCACAAATCATTAACAAGCGCCCTCGCGGTATGCTGGTCAATGATTAAAACGTTGGCATATTTTCCGGTTAATGCTCCGTGAATGGAAGATACTTTTCTGCTTCCGCCGGCAACTAAAATGGAGCGTTCCTTCAGCCTGAGGTCTTCAAGCTCAACACCGATGGTCCGGTCATTGATGGCGCTGCTGCAAATATTCCCTTTCGCATCAAAAAAGCGTGAACAAATATCCCCCACGGCCTGTTTTTTCAGCAGGGCTTTCTCTTCTTCGTTAAAATATCCGAGCCGGAACAACAGCGCTTCGTCACGGACAGTCCCCACCGTGAAGAGAGCGATATTCGCCTGCTTTCCCATCTCGATGATCCGCTCAATATGACGGTCTTCCTCCACCATTCGCTTCACATCCGCATTATCAAACACGACGGGAAGCGGAAGATAGCGCGGCATCGTTTGAAAAGCCTCTGCAAACAGCTGAATCGTTTCAGCTGAATACGTGTTTACCCGGGAATGGCTGATGCCGCCTTTCAGCTGGACGACCTCGACGCCTTTTACCTGCTTCGGCTGCATATTTTGCGCGATTTGATACATGGTAGTTCCCCAGCTGACGCCGACAATGTCGCCGTCTTTTACCGTTTCATGCATATATTCTGCACCATAGCGGCTTAGGTCATGTGTAATTCCTGCATAATCGGGTGTCGGGGAAAACACAACATGCGCCTCAAGGAGCCCGTATTTCTCTTCAAGTATGGAACCGAGCGCATCCAAATCCTCAAAAGGGTCCATGACGCGAATCTGGACATACCCTTTTTCCTTTGCATATTGCAGCAGCCGGGAAACGGTTGGCCTTGAAATGTTGAGCTGCTCAGCAATTTGCTGCTGACTGTAGTCAGACTGATAGTAAAGCCTTGCCGCTTCTATGCTTAATTGTTGTTTTTCCCGATCCATTCCGCACCTCCCTGTGGATCAGTCCTGATAAAACTGCTTTTGATTTGCTTTTATTATACAGGCTGGCGCCAACTTTCATCCACCTGATTTCTAAGAAACTGAAAAACGCTCTGGGCGCGGACCTGCCCAGAGCTTACTTCTCCCAGGTCATATGCTGATAAATGCCTTTCATAATGGCGTACATTCCATATAGGATCAGGCCTAATGCCAATATAGACAGAATCAATTTGCCATGCGGCTGCTGCGCGAGTTCGGCGAGCGCGCCGTCAAAGCCTCTTGTGTCGTCGGGATCAGCGGTCATGGCTGTCTTGATGAGAAAGTAGCCGATAGCAGAGAAAATAATGGCCCGGGCGATATTGCCTGCGCGTCCGGTGTTTTTCGTGATGCATATCATTTGTTTGTTCATTTTTGACGTATCAAATTCTTTCATAAAAGCAGCCCGAACGCCTTTCATAAATTGAACAATCGCAAATACGATAAAACCCGCACCCGTAAGCCCTGTGAGCCATTGGCCGAATGGCTGCTCCAATACATAAGCGGACCACGTCTGTTCTGAAGTGCCGCCGTCCCCTTGGCCAAACACAAATCGCAAGGCATTCCAAGCGATGGATGTATAAACGGCGGCACTGAAAAAGTTTCCTATTCTCCGTGACAGGCCTCGCCTGCTGTTTCCGTGCCCCTCCGTGTCCTTGATTGCGCTTAACACCATCCAGATCACATAGCCGATAAGGCCAATACCTATTAAAAAAAGCAATAGTGACCCATACGGCATGCGTGATAGCGTTTGGAGCGCTCCGCTCGAATCTTTCGCGCGGCCTGCCCCGGCAGCCGTCATAAAGGCCAAAACCCCAAGCAGAATAAAAACGCCGCCGAATGCAAAATAACCAAGCCTCCCGAATCGTTTGATCCAAGGCTTGGTTTCCTGTTTTATTTTTGACATGTACCGGTCTTTCACCGCCATGTGTCCAACCCTCTTTCACAGAAATCTTTACTGTAACATTCCCGATTGGACAAAGTTGAAACAGCTTCTGCCTCAGCTATGGCCGGCTGAGATACGTTTTTGCTGATTAGCTGATTGTGCAGGTGTCATCCAAGCAGCCGCTGCGGCAGCTGTGACTCCGCCTGCTAATTTCCCAATGATCATGGCCGCCGCCATTTCTTTTTTCATTCCAGCCACAAAACCGAGGTGGCTGCCGAGTACAAAGGCGCCGCTGACCGCAAACGCGACATTGATGACCTTTCCTCTCGGCGTCATATCCTTTAATGAAGCCAGCATTGGGATATGGTGCGCCAAAGAGGTCACCAAGCCTGCTGTTGCTGTCTCATCTAAATGAAGGTGTTTTCCCAGGGCCTGTAGCGGTTTTTTAAAGGTTTTTGTAATAAAAGCCGTCATCGGAAACGCCCCTGCCAGAGCAATGGCGATGGTCCCTGTCGTTTGTATCCCTGTCTCGACATTCTCCATTCCCGGAATCAGCACAATGCCGGTCATCGTTTCAACAGAAACAGCTGCAAGCCCGATAATCGCAACCATACTGACCGCTTTCCCGAAGAGATGAAACAACTGAATCATTCTGTCGGTGTATCGCCATAACCCAAAAGCGATGACAGCAGATAACAGACTCGGGATCAGAAGATTTTTACCTATCATGCCGATGTCAAAGCCTGCGCATAATCCGCCGATTAAGCAACCGATCGGCACTGTGCACAGCCCGATTAATATGCCTTTCGCAAAATACGGATGATCCTCTTTTTCGATGATGCCAAGAGCGACGGGAATCGTGAAGACGATTGCCGGCCCCATCATTGTTCCTAAAAACACCCATGAAAACAGCCCGGCCTCCGGATCTTTCGCCATTTCTCCAGCCAGCGCATATCCTCCCATATCAATCGCCAAAATGGTGTTCGCAAAGGAAGAAGGGTCCGCGCCAATCGCTGTGTAAAACGGAGCAACAATGGGAATCAGGATTGCTGCCAGCACGGGCGCCAGCGACACAATTCCGATCATGGACAGCGCCAGCGGCCCCATAGCCTTAAACCCGGCCGCAAACCGCTCGCCTAGCCCCCATCTGTTTCCCAAACAATAATCCGCCGCTCCCCATAGTAAAAAGGCAGCCAAAATGAATACAACCGCGTCATTCACCGTCATGGTTTTCTCCTTTTTCAAACGTATGATTGGTTTTATCATATCATCTGAAATCACCGAATAGAGTTGATCTTATTCAATATGAGCTAAAAATTCTTTTATATCGGCTTTTTCAACGGCTGTTATGATGCTCCGCGCTTTTTCTTGCGGGACCGTTAATGTCAATTTTTCTATTATGTCTTCTTCAGACAGCTCATTTCCTGGCGCCCCTTTTGGGCAGTCCACACGCGCTTCGCAAATCCGGCCGTCTGATAAATAGGCCCGGACAATCGTAAAACGGCCTTTTGGAACGGCACGGGGAGCCGGCTGAGTAGCATTGTCATATACGCGCTGAATATGCCCTATTGTCGTTTGAATGCCGTTTGGGATCGGCTGGCTGTTGAAATGTTCAACGGTCAGGCCGTGTCCGTGCAAAGCAAGAGCAATCACATATTCAACGCTGAAACGGCCTTCCTCTCCAGTTTTTGGAGATCGTTCCGTCAATGCAGCATCTCCGCCTGGCGGAAATATCACTTCAATACGTTCGGTATTGGCCGCAGAAATGGTTTCTTCGGAGATAAGCTGTCGTACCGCATCTGCAGCATGGTGTGCCGCGGAACAAAATGGATAGATTTTAAACCATAGACCCGGCTGCACAATTCTCCACGGTGCCCCCCAATCGTTTAGCAAAGTGTGTTGTGCTTTTTCAACGTCACCGTACAGACTGAAGAAACCAGTTTCTCCATCAAGTGCCGTGCGGGACCCGCCAAATTCTGATTGGGCCAGCTTAACGGCCAGCAAGCCAGCCTGAGCCGCCAAACCGGCGTGCAGCGGTTTCATTTCTGTTCCAAATTGCACCCTCATCCCAGCAGATTGCGTAGCCGCAAAACCAATTGCTTTTTCCAACTCTTCCTGAGTCAGCTCCTCAGCATAACCTACGGCGCAGGCAGCAGCGATGGCACCAAGCGTTCCTGTATTATGCCAGCCCTTTTCATAGTGGCGGCTGCCAATTGATTCTCCCAGCCGTGCCATCACTTCAATACCAACAATATAAGCGCCAAGAAGCCGCTCGTCATGTCCGCGAGCGGCAGAAGCAATAAGGGCCGGTACGATGACTGCACTGGGGTGTCCTCTTACATCGGAGTGGACATCATCAAAATCCAATGCATGGGCGATAAATCCATTCAGCATCGCGGATTGTAATGGTGCGGCCTTTTTGCCCTGTCCGATAATAGGAACAAGGGGCCGGCCTCCTTCATCCTCTATCAGACGGAGGAGCTTTTGAATGCCTTTATCTTCTCTTCCTGCGAATGAAGCAGCAGTAAAATCAAGTAATCCTTTTTTTGCTTCGTGAATCGCGTCAACTGAATACTCAGGTTGTGACGTTCTCACAGCCGCTGCAAGACCTGCTGTCAGCCCTTGTTTGCTCATTTGATGGTCTCCAATACAATAACCGCCAGCTCCGCAAAGTATTGAGAGGCAACCGTAAGGGCATCTTCATCCAGTGTAAAGGCCGGATGATGCCACTCCTCCGTCCCGTTCGTTCCCATCCAGACAAAAAATCCCGGAATCTTCTCTTGATACAGAGCGAAGTCTTCTCCGCCCGGAGACTGCTCAGCGTGAACGGTTTGATAGCCAAGCCGTGCCGCAGCTTCGGATGCCGCATTCAAAAATGTGCCGTCATTCTGAACGGAAGGCAAATAAGGAAACCACTTGAATTCTGCTTGTGCCCCATAGCCCGCTGCAATTCCTTCAGCCACTCGTCTCATATGCTCCGGAACAACCTGCCTCGCTTCTTTTTGAAAGGTTCGAACCGTTCCCTCCATTTCAGCTTGGTCTGGAATTACGTTCCACGAGGTGCCCGCCTGTACTCTTGTGATACTGACGACTGCGTTTTGCAGTGAGCTGATATTGCGGCTGACCACAGATTGCAGCCCGCTGATGATTTGTCCGGCTGCAGCGATTGGATCAATACTGTTATTTGGGATGCCGGCGTGCCCGCCTTTCCCTTTGATGACGATCTCAAATCGGTCAACACTTGCCATGAGCGGACCTTCCTTTACACCAATGGTCCCGACAGGCAGATCCGGCTTATTGTGCATGCCGAAAATCGCAGAAACGTCATTAAGTACGCCAGCTTCTAGAACCTTTCTTGCTCCTGCGGCAATTTCTTCGGCCGGCTGAAAGATAAAGCGGACTGTACCTTTCAGCTCGGCCTTTCTTTGATTCAGCAAAATCGCTGTGCCAATAATAGAAGCAGTATGAAAATCGTGTCCGCACGCATGCATTGTGCCATCAACCTTAGATGCAAACGGGAGATTCGTCTGTTCTTGGATCGGGAGCGCGTCAATGTCCGCTCGTATTGCTATCACGGGGCCGTCTTCCCGTCCTTTGATTTCTGCAATCACGCCAGTCTCCAATTGAGGAACATCAAGTATTTCGATTTGCTCCTCCTCAAGCCAGCGGCGGATTTTTTTCGTCGTTTCAACCTCTTGAAATGACAGCTCAGGATGTTCATGAAGATCACGCCGCATATTGATTAAACGGGTATGAAACGCTTTGTCGGCCATTGTTCTTCTCCCCTTCTTATATAAGCTCTGCAGGCTCTCCCACCTGCTTGATAAATCGTTTCGTCCGTTCGTTTTTCGGATGGTCAAACAGTTCTTCTGGCGTTCCCTGCTCGATAATATGGCCGTCTGCCATAAAAATCACTTTATCAGCGACCTCTTTTGCAAACGCCATTTCGTGTGTAACAATGATCATCGTTGTTTGTTTTTCCGCAATGGACTTGATGACCTGAAGCACCCCTGTGACGAGCTCAGGGTCAAGCGCTGACGTTGGTTCATCCAGCAAAATCGCATGCGGATTGACCGCAAGCGCCCGCGCAATGCCGATTCGCTGCTGCTGGCCGCCGGACATTGTGATCGGATAGCTGTCAGCCTTATGCTCCAGACCGACTTGTTTCAGAATCTCCATTCCAATACGTTTCGCTTCGTCGCGTGGTTTATGTTGAGCCACAATTAAAGCTTCTGTAATGTTTTGCAGAGCCGTTTTATTTTTAAACAGATTGTAGTTTTGAAAGACCATGGCCGTTTGCTGGCGAAGCCGATATGCTTCCTTGCGTGTAAACTTTTCCGCGTTCAGTTTGGCTTCTCCGATTTCAATAAGTCCTTGATCCGGACGCTCTAATAAATTTAAGCACCGGAGAAGCGTTGACTTTCCGGAACCGGACGGACCGATGATTGCCACCACTTCTCCGCGTTTCACTTCTAGATCGATTCCGTCGAGCACGACGAGATCTTTAAACGCTTTGCGAATATTTTTTACTGTTATCAACTGATTTCACCTCTAAGTCCGGTATGGCTTGCTCATGGCACGTTCAAACAAGTCCTGCAACATGCTGTAGATCATGGTAAGAATCCAATAGACGATCGCAACCGCCAAGTACGTCTCAAAATATTTGAGGTTTCCTGAAGCGTACATCTTCCCTTGGGCGAACATCTCCATGACCCCTAATGTAAAGGCCAGTGACGTTTCTTTCAGGAGCCCGATAAATGTATTGCCCGTTGCCGGAATCGCATTTCGGATCGCTTGCGGCAAAATAATCCGTCTGTATGCCTGAAATTTTGTCATACCGACAGACAGGCACGCCTCCAGCTGCCCGTCATCAACAGAATTGAGGGCGGCCCGGAAGATTTCTGCCAAATAAGCTGCGTTTTTTAAGCTTAACCCGATGATGGCAGCTGTGAGAGCTGTCATTTTGCTCATCTCTGGAAATAGCTGCGGCAGCCCGTAATAGATTAAGAACAGCTGTACAAGTGTCGGCACGCCTCGGAAAAAGGATATATACAGCTTTGACAGCTGATGAAGCACTGGAATTTTGTTTTTTGTAATGAGTGCGAGAATAAGTCCTCCGATAATGGCAAAAATCATAGCTGCTATTGCCATAAACAAGGTGATCGGAAGGGCCTGAATTAAAGTCGGGAACGCTGATATCATGAATTCCCAATCAATCGTGTTCATTCTGGTGAGTCACCGCCGTTTCTTAATGCTTCTGTTCTACTGTGATATCTTCATTAAAGTATTTTTCAGAGAGTTTTTTCAGTGTTCCGTCTTTACGCAATTCATCTAGGGCCTTATTGACTTTTTTGCGGAGCTTGTCGTGCGCATCGTCCTTGGCAAATGGGAATGCAACCTGTTCGTAAACAATCGGATCTCCTGCAAGCTTTAATGGCAAACCGGTCTTCTTGATTTGCGCGATCAATACAGTTCGGCTGTTGACATAAGCGTCTACACGGCCGTACGCAACATCCTTCAGCGTACCCTCTTGTGTTTCGTACGTTTTGATATTGATTTTTTTATCAGGATCTTTGCTTTCAAGGTTTTTCGCGTGGTTTGAACCGAGAACGGCTGCGACTGTCTTGCCTTTTAAATCGTCTACTGATTTGATGTCTGTATTGTCTTTTTTGACGACAATCTGTGTTCCCGCATAAGCGTATGGTTTCGTAAAGTTATACGTTTCCTTACGTTCGTCTGTCACAGCTACCTGGTTGGAAATGGTGTCAAGCTTGCCTGTTTGAAGCTCTCCCATCAGCCCGCTGAATTCAAGCAGCTTCCAGTCCAGTTTCATGTCAATTTTCTTAGCGACTGCTTCCATCACTTCCACGTCAAAGCCTGTCAGCTTTCCGTTTTCTTTATAAGCAAATGGGTAACTTTGTCCTGTCGCACCGACATGAAGCACATTGTCATCCTCTTTACTGCTGCTGTTTCCATTGCCGCAAGCTGAGAGCACCGCTAATAATGCAGCAACGACCAGCACTGTCCATTTTTTCATCTTCATTGGATTTTCCCGCCTTTTCTATTTTTATAGATCATGTCGCAATTGTTTTTTCATATAGACTGTGATATGCCCTTTTCCAAGGTCTTGTTCACCTGAGCGGACATATCCTTTTCGTTCGTACATCTCAATCAGCCACGGATGCTTATCCGCTGTTCCGAGTGAGACAAACGGAACCTTTAACGTATCGCGAAGGATTGTTTCCTCCAGCCATTGAAGCAGCTTTGTTCCGATTCCTTTTTTTCCGGTGCCGGGGTCCACAGCAAACCACCAGATATGCGGAACGCCATACGGTCCCGGCTGTTTTCCCCAAGGCATTCTCAAGGTGATGGTCGCGATGATCCGCCCGTCTTCTTCCATGACGTAGCAAGCATTTTCCCGAATATTTTTCAGCACCAAATCCAAATCCGCATGAGCGGCAGCAAAACGAATGCCGAGCTTTCGAATCGGTTCATAAGCCCGCAATGTCAGCTCGAGAAGCTGTTCGGCATCACGTTCAACTGCAAGGCGGTATCGTGGCTTCATCTAGCGTTCCTCCTTACTTTGCATAGCGGTTTACCGGCTTTTCCAAACCGAAATGCTCTCGTAATGTTGTGCCTTCATATTCTTTTCTGAACACGCCGCGCTCCTGTAAAATCGGAACCACTTGATCAACAAACACTTCAATTCCTTCTGGAAGAAGCGGAGGCATGATGTTAAACCCGTCACACGCTTTCGTATCCACCCATTCCTGCATCTTGTCGGCGAGCTGCTCCGGCGTGCCGACGAAGATATGGTGGCCTCTGGAGCCTGCAACGTATTTGTAAAGCTCTCGTATCGTCATATTGTCACGTTCAGCCATCTCCTGAACAAGCTTGAAGCGGCTCTTCACCGCATTGGAAGCTTCTGCGTCAAGCTTCGGCAGCGGCCCATCAAGCGGATATGCCGACAAATCAATTCCGCCTAAGTAATTTTGGAGAATTTGCAGACCGACAGATGGGATAATCAGATCTTGAAGCTCCTTGTATTTGGCTTGCGCTGCTTCTTCTGTATCGGCAATGATTGGGAAAATACCCGGCATGATGGCAATTTTTTCTGGATCACGTCTGAATTCCGCAGCCTGTTCTTTAATGGATTGATAAAATTCCTGAGCTGATTCCAGGTGGTTTTGTGCTGTGAAGATCACTTCTGCTGTTCTGGCAGCCAACGCTTTTCCGTCTCCTGATGATCCTGCCTGGATAATGACCGGCTGGCCCTGCGGCGTTCTTGAAACGTTCAGAGGTCCGCGAACCGAGAAATATTCTCCTTTGTGGTTCAGCTCGTGCATTTTTTCTTTGTCAAAGAATTCACCCGTTTCTTTATTACGGATAAAGGCGTCCTCTTCCCATGAATCCCAAAGCCCCTTTACAACTTCGACAAATTCCTCTGCCCGCTGATAGCGCAAATGGTGTTCGAGGTGCTTTTCACCGCTGAAATTCAGCGCTGTTGATTCAATAGATGAAGTGACAACGTTCCATCCGGCACGGCCGTTGGACAGATGATCCAATGACGCAAACTGTCTGGCAATATGGAATGGCTCGCTGTATGTAGTGGAGGCTGTTGCTGTCAGTCCGATTTTTGATGTGACCTGCGCCAAAGCAGAGAGCAGGGTGAATGGCTCAAACCTTGTTAATACATTTGGATGTGATTTGCTGTCAATTGAAAGGCTGTCCGCTAAAAACAGCATATCCAGCTTGCCTCGCTCCGCTGTTTTCGCAAGCTGTTTAAAATAATCCAAATTCATGCTCGCATCTGACGGCGCGTCCGGGTGCCGCCAAGACGCAACATGATGGCCTGTACCTGCTAAAAATACCCCTAATTTGATTTGTTTCTTTTTGCTTGTCATGACGATACTCCTTTTATCATGTTTTTAGGCTGAATAATCCGAAAAATAAACTCCTATATTCCTAGTTGTTTAATATGAATAAATCAAAATGTACCTTTGTCTTGGACGTTTGTCAATGAGTTAAGATTAAATTTTTCTTTTTAAGCTGAAAACTCGCGGGATCATGGGGCGGCATTTGTGCAACCTGTATACTGGCAAAACCAGTCTGATGCATGCTGAGACTCGTTTTGATCCAAAGTTTTATATAAATGTAGCTTGCACCTTATCTCTACTTCCGACCATACGCATTTTGCCGCCACTTTTGCTCTTTGCTAATAAACGCGCGTGGTCGCCGTCGTAGAACGGTCCATTTTCCCACTCATTCAGAAGCTGAGACATCACATAAAAAAATAAGCTGATCCCGGATTCATACCGAAATCAGCTAATTGAATCTTAATTAAGTTCTAGAATACTTTCTTCTGCTTTAGCAGAAAACACTTTAGGCTCAAGGCGGTCTAGGTCTTCATGAAATAAATTTACTTTTTGGATTTGCCGATTGTCATAGTGGTGGAAATAGTAGTTTCCAGTTTCGTTGCACATCACGGAAGTATATTGCGTATAATGAATTTCGTCTTCTTCCGTTATCACTGCGCCCTTTGGTATCGTCATATTTGCCAAAATTTGAAAAGCGGCTGTTACACCTTTCGTTTCATCGGCCGCCGGCTCTAGATGTTCTTTCAAATAAACAGCTCTGACAAACCGGGAAGGCGGTGTATAATCCCCCGGCAGACCAACAGTTCCTAAGCCTTGGCCAAAAGCAGAAAGGGCTAATCCGCCCATCTCTTTGCTCTCTAATTGCTTCGGTCTGATTCCTGTATATTGCTGCAGATTGGTTACATGCCATATAAAGTCGGGGCTGTTCGTCATGACACCAGGTTGATTATCATAGACTTTGAGGCCGTCTGCTCTCGGTTCTATCGTCATGCTTCGGCCCGTCCGGTCTGACAATATCCAGTGAAGCGGTAAAACTGTATCCAATAGATCTAATTTTTTCTCTACAATCGTTAAAGATCGAATCTTTTCTTTTACGTCTTCCAAAGACTTACAGACTGACAGCACCCATGTCACAAACTCATGCGGGGCAATGTGAACGGTATCTTCCCGTATCGTTTTTTCGTACTCCGCATAGCCCGGAAAATAAAGTGCAGCACACGATAAACCGTTTTCATTAACGCCGTCTGCAAATAAAATATTACCAAGTTTTCTTCCCATACCGATAAATGCGTACTGTGTCTGATGGGCCTTTCCGTCAGCTTCACTATTCCAACTGTAACGGCGCGGATAGAGAATCACCTCTGTCCCCAGCTGAAATGCAAAATCCATTGTTCTCGCTAATAAATGATTCCGGTCAGCAGTTTCCAATGTAAGACTTGTGCACATTTGATCAGTCCCCTTTTCAATTCAGATTAATATCATACATATTGTGAACGAATTGGTTTTATCAGCATAACGAAAGTCAAATCGGTTCGTCAAAGAATTGACATTACATCAAATAAAACGAAAAAATCCAGCCTTTAGAAGGCTGGATTTTTTATTATTTAGCCAAAACAAGCTCGTGAATCGCATGCGCAACACCATGTTCATTATTGGAGCGCGTTTGAAAGTTTGCGGCTTCCAATACTTCTGGGATGGCGTTTGCCATGGCAACCCCGCAGCCCGCCCATTCGATCATTGTCAGGTCGTTCCCGTTGTCGCCTATGCACATGACTTCCGCCTGTTCAATTCCAAGCAGCTGAGCCAGCTGGCGTACAGCATTTCCTTTGCTGGCTTCCGAGTGCAGAATTTCATAAAAGAAAGGCGCGCTTCTGACCATTGTATATTTTTCTCTCACGTCTTTCGGAATCGATGTAATGACGCGGCTTAAGTTCTCCGGTTTATCAATAAACATCACTTTCGGGATGAGGATATCTTTTGGCACCTCGTCAATTTTGCGGAAATGAAGCGGCACCTGTGTCACATAGGATTCGTATACGGTAAATTCGCTAATGTCCCGGTTAGGCGTATACAAATTAGATGAGTCAAAGAAATGCATCGGCGTCTTCAGCTCTAAGCTCAGGTCATATAATGAAGTCAAATCATCATAACCGAGAGACAGCTCCGAGACCACTTCATTTGTATGCGTATTTTGAACAAGTGCTCCATTATACGCAATAACATAGTCGCCTTCTTCAATTAAATTCAGTTCATCTAAATATCTCTGCACACCCCCGATAGGCCGGCCGGTGCAAAGCACAATTTTGACACCTTCCGCTTTTGCCGCGTGAAGGGCGTCGCGGACCTCCTCTGTTACTTCATGATGATCATTTAAAAGTGTTCCATCCATATCAATTGCAATTAGTTTGTACATCCTGCATCTCCTTCATGTCGTTTTCAGGCTATAGTCCCATCATATCGTTTTTTCTTTTTGATATTCAACCGGAAGAGATGGTTTTCTCCGGATTCTGTTTAGACGCCGCCCTTGTCTTCGGATACGCAAGCGCGGTTTCCGCTTTCTTTCTGCCTTGACGCCGTTTTCTGCTTTTTTCTGTTTCATCAGCAGAAAGCCGGCAGCTAGAAAAGGAATGCCGGTTATATTCAAGATGGCAAGCTTCACACCCGCCGCGATGAAAAAGAACCCCCATGAAGATGATGGATTCCGTCTGATCATGACGTAAGCCGCCATTTCCAGAACAATCAGGATGGCATGAAGCACTATGCCATAAATCAGCAATACAAGGGCAAAAAACAATACATAATTCACGATTGCCCCTGAGTACATCATAGCGCGCATCATTTGTATAAACGATAAGGACTGCATGGAGCCGCTGATGACATTGGGGTTATAGATCGTATAGTCACTAAATAAATGTTTGACTTTGAGAAAAGCCCATAATATAAATATCCACTGAATAATATGTAAAACAAGCCCCGCTGCCACCAGTCTTTCAGCTTTTTGATTTCTCATCTTTCTCCTCCCTGCCGGTCTTTGATTCGATTCTTGTCATCGTTTTTGTCTGGCCATTTTGCTCCCATATCAATGTCCCGTTTTCTCCTCTTTTCAGCGTGCTTTTGAGCGGATAATAGGGGCCGAGGTACTGAATCTCGATAGACCCGTCAGTGCTTTGGGAAATCACCTTGTATGCCATAAAAGGCAGCTGTACCTCTCCTCTTCCTTCCATCACTTCCGTTTCCACAACCTCGTCTTCGGTAAATGTGACTGTTGCTGATTTCACGCCGTCCGTTGGCCCGGGGGCAAGCCCCTCATCCCACGTTCCGTAATAAAACGGCGTCTCTTCTTTTTGCTGCTGGCAGCCCGATACCATGATGCATACAGCAATTAAAAACAAAATGCCATATTTGTTTCTCAAGGGGATCACCATCCTTTCCTCCTTTTTTTGGGCGAATGCCGTGCCACTGTGCCAAGGACTACATAAGTTATAAGGAATTCACCCACAAGGAGATTGATCATAATGAACCCTTATCAATATTACAGCCCTCAGCTGCCTCAGCAGGAACCTTACTATAGCCACTATGAGTACAATCCTTATCCGCAGCAGGATGTATACGATCCATACCAAATGGATAGACAGCCGGCATTGGAAAGAAGAATCGCAGCACTTGAACGGCAAAATGAACAGCAGTCAAGAGAATTAACCCGTCTGACAAACGAAGACCGCCGTCAAAATCGGGAAATTGCACGGATTGCCGAACAGGTCAATCAGCTAAGCCAGGCTGTTGAACGCCATACACGCCGCCTAAATCGGCTCAATCAGCGCCTCCGCACAGTAGAAAACCGGCTGAATATCCCATTTACTGCAGGGGAAGGCGGTTTCTGAGCGAAACAAAGAAAAAAAGCGGAATACGATTCTCCCATCTCAGGGTTTCGTTTTCCGCATTTCTTATGTGTTAAAACGGAACATTTACATAAAAAGGGTTTGTACCCAGTATACAATCTTTACCGTTTTCATTCAAAGATAGAGGGGCTGAGGAAAATAATTGTAGTTCCTCTTTGACAGAATTTCTTTTCATTCAGGTTGCATGATAATACCGACTCACGTCAATCGATCACATGGAGGGATCATTCATGCATAATACACAACACGGCTTGCAGCAGCTGAACCAATGCCGCCAAACTGCTCAGCAGCTCATTCAGCAAACACAGCAAAGCAGCCAGCAATATCGCCAAATGCTTCATCAGGAACAGCAAAACATCCAAATGCTGCAGCAGATTCTAAACCACGAACAACAAGCTGCACATACCATTCAGCAAGCACTGCACGGGCATGATATGGCGATTCAAAAGTGCCAGCAGGTTGTCAACATGTGCAACCAAATGCAACAGGAACTTACTGGACAAGCCAGCGTCATGAATACGAATGTGTCTACACTTCCATTCGGCCAAAACACGCCATTTCAGCAGCAATCCTACCAGCAGTAACATATAAAAAGCTCAACACAATGCGAGTGTTGAGCTTTTTTTCTTACTGTTCTTTGCGAATATGTATATCCTGAATAGACTGTTTCGGTGCATGAAATCTGCTCTCGGCTTCACTTCTTGCCTCGGCAAAAGCCCGCGCCTCCACATGATCTTTGTAGACATCCAGCTGAATCAAATACAGCGGGCGCACTTTAAAGCCATGAATAATGGTCACCGCCCATAACGGAACCACAATAAAAACACCGGGCAGATCGGGCAAAACAAAACCAAACGCAAAAATGAAAAAATAAATGATG
>NZ_JAVAXX010000073.1:0-24994 GCF_042709275.1 Bacillus sp. LR_5
TGAGCTTATTAAGTGGTCATTAAATCAAACGTCTTTTATTTATTAGTTTGCGCTGATAAATAGGAGGCGTTTTGTTTTGGGGACATTTGTTAGTATGGGAGAAGAATATTAAGTATCCGCATATAGTAAAGGAAGGGTTTGAAAAGTAAGGAAAGCAAATGGCGGTATTACCTGCACTCTTGGTCCATTCATACATCTTATAGGATCACGAAGCATGATCGACTCTAGATGTTTCCGTTATAAAATGAAACCTTTCTCCTACAAAATCGTAAGTAAGGCGTATTCATGTAAAAAGGAGACGTACGAATGAAAAAGAAAAAAGCAAGAAAGCGTGAGGGGTTTTTCCTGGATTTTCTTTTCGAAGTTGGTGGGGAGCTCTTTCTTTTGCTGTTTAGATGTGTACACAAACTATTTATATAAAGGGAAAAAAGACTGCCGAATCGTTTCGGCAGTCTTTGCACATTAATCTTTATAAGGCACCCAGCCTTGCGTGTTCACAATTGCTTGCCATAGCGGTTCAGGCAAATGATATTTTTCTTTATCTGTGCCTTTGATCACTGTTTCGATTTGCTTTTCACGGCCTTCTTTTACTTTTACCGTCCAGTTAGGGTCAACTAGAATTTCGCGTCCCATAGCGACCAGCGGAATACCGTTTTCGATGACGGCAAGCGCGTCATCAGCGGAATGGATGGAACCGACGGCGATCAGCGGCACTTTGTTTCCGACACGTTCATTCAATAAGTCCATCCGTGTGCGAGTCGGATCTGCACCGCGGCGCGCTTTTGAGTTCACGTCCATCAGTGAGATATGAAGATAATCCAATTCTTTATCCCCTAAAGCATCAACAAGCGTATAAGTTTCAGTCATTGTCAATCCCGGTGTCTCAGGTTCTTCCGGAGACAGGCGGTATCCGACTAAGAACGCACCCTTCGCATGTTCTGAAGCGGCTTTTTTCACTTCATCGACAATAGCGAGCGGGAAGGCTAATCGTTTTTCATCGCTTCCTCCCCAGCGATCCGTGCGCTGGTTGGTTTTCGGAGAATAAAACTGCTGAATTAAGTAGCCGTTTGCACCGTGAATTTCGACACCGTCAAAGCCGGCTTCAATGGCGCGTCTTGTCGCTTCTCCAAACGCCTTCACAATGTTTTCCACTTCTTCTTCTTTTAATGCGCGAGCAATTTGTTTGCCGTTATCAAACACGTCACTTGGCCCCACAACATCCTGTTGAGGAACGAGCTCAGACGGGCACTCAATACCGCCGTGATGAATTTGTACAACAGCTTTAGCGCCTTGTGCCTGAATGGCTTGTGCTAACTTTTTTAAACCTGGAATGTTGGAATCGTCATGGATGGCCGGCTGCCCGGGGAATGCTTTTCCGTCCGGTGTAACATTTGCGCAGGCTGTAATCACCATTCCCATCTCTTTTGAACGGGGGATGATGTAGTCGAGCTCCGCTTCAGATATTGTACCGTCTTCATTAGAAGCGTAATGAGTCATCGGTGCTACTGCGATCCGGTTGTCGATTGTAACGCCGCTTTTAAACGTAAATGGTTCAAAAAGTGGCTTATACTTAGGATTCATTTGATCATCTTCTTTCGTTTGGATTCGCACATATTCTAGCCTATATGTAAAAATTAATGCAATTGATCTGCTTTACCGACTGAATATCTTGAGTGCAGAGTGATGTTTTCGCCGCTCTTTTTCGGGGCCTTTGTAGCCGCCGCTGATTTGGTGGCCGATGGAGCATGTGATGACAGCTGCCGCCAGCAGCAGAACGAATTTTTTCATGGCTTTAACTTCTTTCAATAAAGTAAATATCCTTTAAAAGGTTACGCTTGGCTGACCCACCCGTCAAACGATTTGCTCACCCTATTCTCAAATTTTTAAAAATGAATAAAAAGTTGCTTCTTTCCGCTAATTTTTTCTAATTGGCGCCTCAATTAGAGCCATCCTCATAGACAAATCTGCTCGTTATCTTTCTAACAACAGGAAATGATCGGGTCGTATAGCCCTTTTGAAAATCATGGAACTTGCTCGCCTGCATTCGCGTTGTCTTTACAAATTCGCCATTCTGGTCAAAGATAAAAGCCAAACATCAGGAAGAGGTGGTCATGTGAAACAAACGGTTCTTTTGCTGTTTACTGCGCTCTTTCTTTCGGGGTGCAGTGTTGCAAGTGCGGATGACTCAGTGCCAAGGTTTACCGAAGAGGGAAAATACATTGGCTCGGCTGATCCTCATACGATTGCGGTGTCTCTTAATGGAGAAGAAACCATGATACAAGTTCCGAAGGATAAACGTGATGAATGTGAATCACTGCCAGATCAGACACATGTCCTGGTGAAATATACAAAGAAGGATAATGGAACTTTACAGCTGGAAGATATTCAGCTGCGAAAGAACTCGTCATAAAAAGACCGGAGGGAGTAAGTTGAGAATGTTATGGAGGAGCTTGGCGCTGTGCGGATTGGCTTTGACGCTCGCGCCTTGTGCACAGGCAGCAGAGCCGATAGAAGGGAAAACAGTGTATATTGATGCCGGACACGGCGGTGAAGACAGTGGAGCGGTCGGAAACGGGCTCTTTGAAAAGGATATTAATTTGGCTGTCTCAGAGCATGTGACAGACAAACTAAAAGAGGAGGGAGCCAATCCTGTTGCATCCCGGTCTGACGATCATTTTCTGACCTTGGAAGAAAGAGTGGCTAAGGCAAGTGCCAATCAGGCTGACCTTTTTGTCAGCATTCATGTGAATTCAGGGGTTGCTTCAGCTTCAGGAACAGAAACGTATTTTCAATCTGATTATGAAGGGGAGAACAGCCGGCGTCTGGCATCCGATATTCAGTCAGAGCTCGTTTCTTCCTTACAAACGAGAGACAGGGGCGTGAAAGAATCAGACTTTTACGTCATTACATATTCACAAATGCCAAGTGTGTTGGCGGAGCTTGGGTTTATCACTAACAGCTCTGACGCGGACAAGCTGGGAAGTGAAGAATACCAGCAAAAGGCCGCAGATGCGATTGTCAACGGCATTGATTCTTATTATGATCAGTAGATTGATACAGCCTTAATCCTAGAGTGGAACCGACAAAATAAGTATAATGGAGAAAACTTTAGGGTTTGAGGTGAAACGATGACAAAGATTTTTGCCCACCGGGGGGCATCAGGTCAATTTCCCGAAAATACAATGCTTGCATTTGAAAAAGGAATTGAAGCCGGAGCGGATGGGATAGAGCTTGATGTACAGCTGACGAAAGACGGACGCATTGTTGTAATTCATGATGAAAGACTTAATCGCACGACATCACTTAAAGGATTCGTGAAGGATACAGCCTATGATGAGGTAAAGACTGCGAATGCGGCCGCTGGTCACGATCAAGCGTACAGCGATATAAAAGTGCCGCTGCTAGAAGATGTACTCTCGTGGGCGGTAAAAAAGGATTTTCTCATCAACATTGAATTAAAAAACAGCGTGATCCGCTATGAGGGAATGGAAGAAAAAGTGCTGGAGGCAGTGAAGCGATTTAATGTAGAGGACAGAGTCATCCTATCCACGTTTAATCATGACAGCTTGGCGCTATGCGCCCGGCTTGCACCGCATATCGACCGTGCAGTATTAACTTCAGATGTGCTTTATCAGGCAGATCGATATATCGCGTCTATTCCGGCTTCCGGCTATCACCTGAAGCTAAACAGCCCAGGGGTCACAGATGAAGTGCTGAAGAAAATGAGGAACAGTTCGATTAAGGTAAGGCCGTATACAGTTAATCGTCCGGAAGATATGAAGCGTCTCATTGAAGCGGGAGCAGACGGCATGTTTACCGACTTTCCAGAAAAGGCTTCGGCATTGCTGAAAAATGAATAGTTGTTAGAAGGAGGCTGTTTGACGCAGCCTTCTTTTTTCATTCATTCATGCCCGTTTCAAAGCATACATTCATAGAAGACAACTAGAAATTGTAAGCGCTGTCTATCTTCTGAATGAGGTGAAACCATGAGGAAAACAGTCATTGTAAGTGCTGCAAGAACGCCATTTGGCAAATTTGGCGGAGTATTGAAAGAGGTGAAAGCTGCTGAGCTTGGGGGCATTGTGATGAAGGAGGCGCTGCAACGGGCTGGAGTCTCTGGAGATGATGTAGAAGGAAACGTCATGGGCATGGTTGTCCAGGCCGGCTCAGGGCAGATACCTTCCCGTCAAGCTGCCCGTCTGGCGGGAATGCCTTGGAGTGTGCCGTCAGAAACACTGAATAAAGTCTGTGCTTCCGGCCTTCGCGCTGTCACTTTATGTGATCAAATGATTCGGGCGCATGATGCGGACATACTTGTTGCGGGGGGGATGGAAAGCATGAGCAATATTCCGTATGCCGTTCCCGCCGGGCGCTGGGGAGCACGGATGGGGGACGGCGAGCTTAGGGACTTAATGGTGTATGACGGATTAACGTGCGCATTTGACGAGGTGCACATGGCTGTTCACGGAAATACAGCTGCCAAGGAATATGCAATCTCACGAAGAGAGCAGGACGAATGGGCGTTGAGAAGTCATGCAAGGGCAGCTAAGGCCGCCGATGAAGGGAAGTTTCAGGATGAAATTGTTCCCGTCAACTGGATTGGTCGAAAAGGAAAACCAAACGTTGTTGATAAAGATGAAGCGATTCGCCGTGACACAAGTCTGGATCAGCTCGCGAAACTTGCTCCGATTTATGCAAGTGACGGTTCTATCACAGCCGGCAATGCTCCTGGAGTCAATGACGGAGCCGGCGCGTTCGTGCTGATGTCTGAGGAAAAAGCTGCTGAGCTTGGCAAACGGCCTCTGGCTACAATTCTTGGTTTTTCAACTACGGGAATGCCAGCGCGCGAGCTGGCGGCAGCGCCGGGGTTTGCCATTAACAAGCTCCTGAAAAAGAACGGTTTAGCTGTCCAAGATATTGACTTGTTTGAAGTAAATGAAGCTTTTGCTTCAGTTGTTTTGACATGTGAAAAAATCGTAGGTTTCGATCTTGAAAAAGTAAATGTAAATGGCGGTGCGATCGCGCTCGGCCACCCGATCGGCGCGAGCGGGGCGAGAATTCTCATGACGCTTGTTTATGAATTAAAGCGCCGGGGAGGGGGTCTGGGCGTTGCCGCTATTTGCAGCGGGGCAGCACAGGGAGACGCCGTCTTAGTGCAGGTTCATTAAAACATGATGAAAAAGGGGATTTGAATGGAAATCAAACAAATCATGGTAGCTGGCGCAGGTCAGATGGGAAGCGGAATTGCTCAAACAGCCGCCGACGCGGGCTTTTATGTGCGGATGTATGATGTGAATCCAGAGGCCGCGGAGGCAGGATTGAAACGGCTGAAGAAACAGCTGGCCCGTGATGCTGAGAAAGGAAAAAGGACCGAGACGGAAGTGAAGAGTGTAATCAGCCGCATTTCGATTTCTCAAACGCTTGAGGAGGCAGAGCATGCGGACATTGTGATTGAGGCTATCGCAGAAAACATGGCGGCAAAAACTGAGATGTTTAAAACGCTTGATCGCATGTGCCCGCCTCATACGATTTTGGCCAGCAATACATCTTCCTTGCCTATTACAGAAATCGCTGCTGTAACAAACCGGCCTCAACGGGTTATTGGCATGCATTTTATGAATCCCGTCCCTGTAATGAAGCTGGTTGAAGTGATTCGCGGCTTGGCTACATCAGAAGAAACGGCCTTAGATGTTATGGCATTAGCGAAAAAGATGGGGAAAACAGCGGTAGAAGTCAATGATTTTCCTGGGTTTGTTTCCAACCGTGTGCTTCTTCCAATGATTAATGAAGCCATCTATTGCGTGTATGAGGGAGTGGCGAAGCCGAAGGCAATAGACGAAGTGATGAAGCTGGGCATGAATCATCCGATGGGTCCGCTTTCATTAGCGGATTTTATCGGACTGGATACGTGTTTATCAATTATGGAAGTCCTTCACTCTGGCCTTGGCGATTCCAAATACCGTCCATGCCCGCTGCTCCGCAAGTATGTCAAAGCAGGCTGGCTTGGCAAAAAGAGCGGACGCGGTTTTTATGACTATGAGGAGAGGACTTCCTGAAGTCTATTCCATCCGGGGGTGGCCGAGTTGCATGTAACCCAAGAGCAAGTCATGATGCGAAAAATGGTGCGTGATTTTGCACGAAAAGAAATTGCTCCCGCTGCGGAAATCATGGAGAAAACGGACGAATTTCCCTTTCAGCTGATCAAAAAAATGGGCGAACATGGCCTGATGGGAATACCGGTGCCGGAACAGTACGGCGGTGTCGGGGCAGACGTTGTTTCTTATATTTTGGCGATTCATGAGATTTCTAGAATCAGCGCGGCTGTCGGCGTGATTCTCTCCGTTCATACCTCAGTCGGCACGAATCCGATTCTGTACTTCGGCAATGAAGAACAGAAGATGAAATATATACCAAAGCTCGCGTCAGGAGACCATTTGGGCGCATTTGCACTAACGGAGCCTCACTCGGGGTCGGATGCCGGGAGCCTCCGCACAACAGCAATCAAAAAGAACGGCAAATATCTATTAAACGGATCGAAAATATTCATAACGAATGGCGGAGCAGCTGATATCTATATCACATTTGCTTTAACAGCTCCAGATCAAGGCAGGCACGGGATTTCGGCTTTTATTGTTGAAAAAAACACACCCGGTTTTACCGTTGGAAAAAAAGAAAGAAAGCTGGGGCTTTATGGCTCCAATACTACGGAACTGATTTTTGATAATGCAGAAGTGCCTGAAGCCAATTTGCTTGGCAAAGAGGGGGATGGCTTTCACATTGCCATGGCGAATTTAAATGTCGGCCGGATCGGCATTGCGGCACAGGCCCTCGGAATTGCAGAGGCGGCTCTTGATCATGCCATTGATTATGCGAAGCAGCGAGTGCAATTTGGAAGACCGATCGCAGCCAATCAAGCCATTTCATTTAAGCTGGCTGATATGGCGACTAGAGCTGAGGCGGCAAGACATCTTGTCTACCACGCTGCAGACCTTCATAACCGTGGCCTAAACTGTGGAAAAGAAGCGTCTATGGCTAAACAATTTGCTTCCGATGCAGCCGTGAAGGCGGCGTTAGACGCCGTTCAAATTTATGGGGGATATGGCTATATGAAGGATTATCCGGTTGAGCGCCTGCTTCGCGATGCAAAGGTGACGCAAATCTATGAAGGGACGAACGAGATTCAAAGACTGATTATTTCCAAGCATTTGCTTGGCGGAACCTGATAGACAAAAACGCAAAAACGGAGGTTGAGGATATGGAGGAGAAACAGCATTATTCTCCAGGGTTGGACGGTGTGATTGCGGCAGAAACTCATATTTCTTATCTTGACACGCAGTCCAGCCAGATTTTGATAAGAGGCTATGATTTAATAGAACTTTCTGAAACAAAAAGCTATCTGGAGCTTGTCCATTTATTGCTGGAGGGCAGGCTGCCAGAAGAAAGTGAAATGGAAACGCTGGAACGTAAAATAAACAGTGCCTCAAGCCTGCCTGCTGATCATCTCCGTCTGCTTGAGCTGCTCCCTGAGGACACTCATCCAATGGATAGTCTGCGTACCGGCCTGTCGGCACTTGCTGGCTATGATCGGCAAATTGATGATCGGTCTCCTTCCGCAAACAAAGAACGCGCCTATCAGCTTCTTGGGAAAATGCCTGCCCTCACTGCTGCCAGCTACAGGATCATTAATAAGAAAGAACCGATTCTTCCGCTTCAAACCCTATCCTACAGTGCGAATTTTCTCTACATGATGACAGGGAAATTGCCGTCTTCATTGGAAGAACAGATTTTTGACCGGTCGCTCGTCCTGTACAGTGAGCATGAGATGCCGAATTCAACCTTTGCGGCCAGGGTCATTGCATCTACACATTCAGATCTTTATGGGGCTTTGACTGGGGCTGTCGCTTCCCTGAAAGGGAATCTTCACGGAGGAGCAAACGAAGCTGTGATGTATTTGCTTTTGGAGGCAAAAACGACATCTGATTTTGAGCAGCTTTTGCAAACAAAACTGAAAAGAAAAGAAAAAATCATGGGCTTCGGCCACCGGGTGTATATGAAAAAAATGGACCCGAGAGCACTCATGATGAAAGAGGCGCTGCAGCAATTATGCGATAAAGCCGGTGACCATCGTTTATATGAGATGTGCGAAGCGGGTGAGCGGCTGATGGAGAAGGAAAAAGGGCTTTACCCGAATTTGGATTACTATGCTGCCCCAGTGTATTGGATGCTCGGCATACCGATTCCTTTATATACGCCGATCTTTTTCAGCGCGAGAACGTCCGGTTTATGCGCCCATGTGATCGAACAGCATGCCAATAATCGGCTCTTCCGTCCCCGCGTCAGTTACATGGGCCCGCGATATCAAACAAAACCATGAAAGGAACTGGTAGAATGCCGAAAACGGATCGTGTTATCGAAGAAATCACAGACTATGTGCTTGAGAAAGAGATTACTAGTGCCGAAGCGTATACAACAGCGGGGCATGTATTGCTGGATACCCTGGGCTGCGGGATCTTGGCGCTACGGTATCCGGAATGCACAAAGCTGCTTGGCCCGATTGTTCCAGGAACGACTGTGCCGAATGGAAGCAAAGTGCCGGGAACGTCATATGTTCTCGATCCTGTGAGGGCAGCGTTTAATATCGGCTGCATGATTCGCTGGCTCGATTACAACGATACGTGGCTGGCGGCGGAGTGGGGGCATCCATCCGATAACTTGGGAGGAATCCTTGCCGCTGCTGATTATGTATCAAGAGTGAGGCTGTCTGAAGGAAAAGAGCCGTTAACAGTACGCGACGTACTTGAGATGATGATCAAAGCACACGAGATCCAAGGTGTGCTGGCGTTAAAAAACAGCTTAAATCGAGTTGGCCTTGACCATGTGCTGTTTGTCAAAGTTGCGACAACTGCTGTTGCGGCAAAGCTTTTGGGCGGCGGAAGAGAAGAAATCAAAAATGCGCTTTCGAATGCATGGATTGACAATGCAGCATTGAGGACATACCGCCATTCACCGAATACAGGCTCGCGTAAATCATGGGCGGCAGGAGATGCAACGAGCAGAGGTGTTCATTTGGCGCTGATGTCGTTAAAAGGGGAAATGGGTTATCCGACAGCCCTGAGTGCACCGGGTTGGGGGTTCCAAGACGTTTTATTCAATAAGAAAGAGATCAAGCTTGCCCGTCCGCTTGACGCTTATGTCATGGAAAATGTGTTATTTAAAGTGTCTTATCCTGCGGAATTTCACGCCCAGACAGCGGCGGAGTGCGCCGTCATTCTTCACCCGCAGGTAAAGAATCGGATTGACGAGATAGACCGAGTTGTCATCAGAACGCATGAATCCGCTATCCGTATCATTGATAAAAAAGGCCCACTCCACAATCCGGCAGACCGTGATCACTGTCTCCAATACATTACAGCAATCGGTTTGCTTTTTGGTGATATCACCGCACAGCATTATGAAGCTGAAACAGCGAATGATCCGAGAATAGATAAACTTCGTGATAAAATGGAAGTGACTGAAAATAAAACATATACCGAGGATTATTTGAAGCCTGATAAACGCTCCATCTCAAATGCCGTTCAGGTTCATTTTAAAGATGGAACGAGCACGGAAATGGTGGAATGTGAGTTTCCCCTCGGCCATCGTTTTCGAAGAGAGGAAGCAGTGCCTAAACTGCTGGAAAAGTTTTCTGACAATCTCAAAACCCATTTTCCTGATAAACAGCACAAACACATTTATGAGCGCTGTACCAGCTATGAGACATTACAAACGATGCGCGTAAATGAATTCGTAGACATGTTCTGCATGTAAAAGGGGGATTTTGTTTCATGTCGTGGATCGTCAATAAGCAATCGTCACAAGAGGAGCTTGCCGGGCGTTTCCGCAAGCTGATGTCAGCACCGGACATTCTTCAAATTCCCGGCGCCCATGACGGGATGGCTGCTTTGCTTGCGAAAGAAGCCGGTTTTTCTGCTATTTATTTGTCGGGTGCTGCCTATACAGCCAGCAGGGGGCTGCCTGATTTAGGGATAATCACATCGGCAGAGATAGCTGAACGTGCCAAAGATCTTGTGCGTGCAGCTGATCTGCCTTTGCTTGTGGATATCGATACGGGATTTGGCGGTGTCTTAAATGCCGCCCGAACAGCCCGGGAGATGCTTGAAGCAAGGGTAGCAGCCGTTCAAATAGAAGACCAGCAGCTCCCAAAAAAATGCGGACATTTAAATGGCAAACAGCTAGTTCCGATAAAGGAAATGGCGCAAAAAATAAAAGCCATTAAACAAACGGCACCCTCCCTTATTGTTGTTGCCCGTACTGATGCCAGGGCGCAGGAAGGGCTTGATGCCGCAATAAAACGTTCAGAGGCTTACATTGAGGCGGGAGCGGACGCAATTTTCCCGGAAGCGCTACAGGCGGAGAATGAATTCCGCCAGTTTGCTGAGCGTATCTCCGTTCCGCTCCTTGCGAATATGACTGAATTTGGGAAAACGCCGTATTATCGTGCCGATGAATTCGAAGATATGGGGTTTCACATGGTGATATATCCTGTCACCTCGCTTCGAGCGGCGGCAAAAGCTTGTGAGCGGATGTTTGGTTTGATGAAGGAGCACGGCTCACAAAAAGAAGGACTTCATGATATGCAGACACGAAAAGAACTGTACGATACGATTTCTTATTATGACTATGAAGCGTTAGACAAAACGATTGCCAAGACCGTTTTGCCTGACGAATAGTGCAACAAAAAAAGCCGGAGCATTCTCCGGCTTTTTTGCAGCTATCGTTTTCTGAATCGCGGGCTGACTTGATTGCGTTTTCTGTCTCTGTATAAAATGAACCCGGCCAGCACATAGAGGCCGATCGCAAAAAAGATGAATCCTGACAACCCTTGGAGCCAAAGAGCTGAAAATGGCTTGATTGTATGGCCGAAAAGTGTATCTCTCATCAGTTTAATGCCTAAAGCAGAAATAGCCCCGGGGATGACTAATATTAAAAGCGCAAGAAGTCGGCTCATCTTCAGAAAACCCCTTTATCTTTTCATTTCCTTTATTGTCCAGCGGAAAAAATATTTTGTCAAGAGAAGAAAACGTGGTAACATAGGGTTGTGCAAATTATTGCAACGGAATAAATAGGTGTGCAAATTTTTTCATACAAAGGGGTATCGGGATGCAAAAGGTACTGATAGTAGGTGCCGGCAAAAGGGGAACGGCGTTATTACATATTCTGATTAAAACAGCCATCATAGATATCATTGCCGTAGTTGACAAAGACCCAGAGGCGCCGGGATTGAAAGAAGCAGAACAGTATGGGATTGCCGTATCATCTGATTGGAAACCTTACATACAACAAAAACCGGATATCGTCATTCATACCACCGGCGATCAAGCCGTGTTTGACGAGCTCCTTCAAAGAAAGCATGAAGATACCATTGTCATGCCGGGAAAAATGGCATACATCGTTTTTCAGCTGATGGAAGAAAAGCAGCACCTGATTCAAATGCTAAAAGAGCAAACCTATAAATATGACAGAATTTTTAATTCCACCCATGATGGAATGATTTTTATTGATATCAATGAAGAAATCATTCTCTTTAACCATATGGCCGAAAAAATGGTCGGAAAAAAACGTGAGGAAGTCATTGGGCGCCCAATAAAAGAAGTGATTCCGAGCACGAAGATGCCGCGGATTTTAAAAACAAGAGTGCCTGAATACAACCAGAAGCAACTGTTAGGCGATCATTTGCAAATTGTGACCACAAGGCTGCCGATTATTGATGAAGGCGGACGTCTGCTCGGGGCTCTTTGTGTGTTTAAAGATATCACTGATGCGGTCGAGCTGGCAGAGGAAGTGACCAACTTAAAGCAGGTCCGTACGATGCTGGAGGCAATTATTCAATCCTCCGATGAGGCGATTTCTGTCGTTGATGAAAACGGCATCGGCCTGCTAATCAATAAAGCGTATACGAAAATGACGGGGCTTTCTGAAAAAGAAGTCATCGGCAAGCCTGCAAACACTGATATTTCCGAAGGCGAAAGCATGCATTTAAAGGTGCTTGAAACAAGACGTCCTGTCCGCGGTGTCAGAATGAAGGTCGGCCCGAATGAAAAAGAGGTCATCGTTAATGTAGCACCGGTGATTGTGGACGGGATTTTGAAAGGCAGCGTCGGCGTGATTCACGATGTTTCCGAAATTAAAATGCTGACAGCGGAGCTTAATCGCGCCAGACAAATTATTCGCACGCTTGAAGCGAAATACACGTTTGACGACATTATCGGCAAAAGCGAGCAAATGCTGGTTGCGCTTGAGCAGGCGAAGCTCGGTGCGAAAACACCGGCAACCATCTTGCTGCGCGGGGAATCAGGAACAGGAAAAGAACTGTTCGCCCATGCCATCCATAACGAAAGTGACCGGAAATACAATAAATTTATTCGCGTGAATTGTGCAGCCCTTTCTGAAAACCTGCTCGAATCAGAATTGTTCGGCTATGAGGATGGTGCGTTTTCAGGAGCGAAGCGCGGCGGTAAAAAGGGTTTATTTGAGGAAGCAAATAACGGCAGTATTTTCTTAGATGAAATTGGTGAGCTGACACAAAATATGCAGGCCAAATTGCTGCGCGTCCTTCAAGAAAAGGAAATCGTCAGAGTGGGCGGCACGAAAGCGATCCCTGTCAACGTCAGAGTGATCGCGGCGACAAATGTAAATATTGAAAAGGCGATGGCGGACGGAACATTCCGGGAAGACCTGTATTACCGGATCAACCGCTATCCGATCTCCATCCCGCCTTTGCGGCAGCGGTTGGAGGACATTGAAGCATTGAGCGTCAGACTTATCCAAAAGATCAACCGGGATTACGGCAGGAATGTAAAAGGGCTCTCACAGCAAGCCTTGCGCGCCTTATCTGCCTACCATTGGCCTGGGAATGTCCGGGAGCTTGAAAATGTCCTTGGACGAGCCATGATTTTTCTGAATCCGCATATGGAATGGATTGAAAAAGATCACTTGCCTGTATTCGAACTTGAGCAAAAAGAAAATGACACAGATCAGGGAACAGGTTTTGATTTTCCGGATATTGAAGGCGAAAAGCTGTCTGTCGCAGTAGAAAAATTTGAAGCACATTTGATCCAGCAAACGCTCGAAAAGCATCATTTTAACCGGACAAAAACAGCAAAAGCTCTCGGTGTCAGCATTCGGAACTTATATTACAAAATGGATAAATATGGCCTTGCAAATGAAGGCATGCAATAATTTGCAGAATAAACGCAAACATCTGCACGAATGTTTCGATATATCTGGTATGACAGCACCCTTAAGAGCTGGCATGGAACTTGCATAATAAAAGGCGGAGTCGAAACAAGAAAGGTGGTAACAGATGAAGCTGAAAGATTTAATCGGCAAAGCGTCGATACACAAAAATAAGACCATTGCGGTTGCTCATGCTGAGGATGAGGAAGTGATCCGGGCTGTAAAGCTGGCAGCCGAGCACCTATCTGTCCGTTTCTTGTTAACGGGCGACAGCACAAAACTGAACGAGCTGACATCATCCATGCAAGGGCATCAAGTGGAAATCATCCATGCCGATACTCCTGAGGAATCGGCGAAATTAGCGGTTCGTGCTGTGCATCATAAAACAGCGGACGTGTTAATGAAAGGCAATGTGCCGACTTCTGTTTTGCTTAAAGCGGTATTGAACAGACAGGAGGGGCTTCGGTCAGCAAGTGTCCTTTCTCACGTGGCTGTCTTCGATATACCGGATTTTGACCGGCTGATGTTTGTGACAGATTCGGCAATGAATATTGCTCCTTCGCTGGAAGAGCTCCGGCAGATTTTGCAAAATGCCGTTCATGTGGCCCATGCAGTGGGGAACAATATGCCAAAAGCAGCTGCCCTTGCAGCGGTCGAAACGGTGAACCCAAAAATGGAAGCAACCGTGAATGCAGCTGCTCTAGCTCAAATGTACAAAAGGGGCCAGATCAAAGGCTGCATTGTTGATGGACCGCTTGCTTTGGATAACGCAGTTTCACAAATTGCCGCGGCTCAGAAAAAAATTTCGGGAGACGTAGCGGGCAACGCAGATATCCTTCTCGTCCCAACAATTGAGGCCGGCAATATTTTATATAAATCACTGATTTATTTTGCCAAGGCCAGCGTGGCGGCTGTCATTACAGGAGCAAAAGCACCGATTGCTTTAACAAGCAGAGCGGACTCTGCTGAAAATAAACTGTATTCCATTGCGCTGGCAATATGCGCATCTGAAGAATACACACATTAGGAGGAACGAACATGGAACTTTTTAAATATATGGAGAAATACGATTACGAACAATTGGTATTCTGCCAGGATGAACAATCTGGATTAAAAGCGATTATCGCGATTCATGATACAACGCTTGGTCCGGCGCTTGGCGGAACGAGAATGTGGACATATGAAAATGAAGAAGCGGCAATTGAAGATGCGCTCAGATTGGCTAGAGGCATGACCTATAAGAACGCGGCGGCAGGCTTAAACCTTGGCGGCGGAAAAACAGTCATTATCGGCGATCCGCGCAAAGACAAAAATGAAGAAATGTTCCGCGCGTTTGGCCGCTATATTCAAGGGCTGAACGGCAGATACATCACGGCTGAAGATGTGGGCACAACGGTCGAGGATATGGATATCATTCATGATGAAACAGACTACGTTACAGGGATTTCTCCTGCTTTCGGCTCTTCTGGAAATCCGTCCCCAGTCACAGCGTACGGGGTGTACAGAGGAATGAAGGCAGCAGCTAAAGCTGCTTTCGGAACCGACTCTCTTGAAGGAAAAACCATTGCTGTACAGGGTGTTGGGAACGTAGCCTATAACCTTTGCCGCCACCTGCATGAAGAAGGAGCAAACTTAATCGTTACGGATATCAACAAACAATCTGTACAGCGTGCAGTTGAAGATTTTGGCGCCCGTGCGGTAGATCCTGATGACATTTATTCACAAGACTGCGATATTTATGCGCCGTGTGCCCTTGGTGCGACTATTAACGACGACACCATTAAACAGCTGAAGGCGAAAGTGATCGCAGGTGCGGCTAACAACCAATTAAAAGAGACACGCCATGGTGATCAAATTCACGAAATGGGCATTGTTTATGCACCGGATTACGTGATTAACGCGGGCGGTGTTATCAACGTGGCAGATGAGCTTTACGGCTATAATGCAGAACGTGCATTGAAAAAAGTTGAAGGCATTTACGGCAATATCGAGCGTGTACTAGAGATTTCTCAGCGTGACGGCATTCCTGCATATTTAGCGGCTGACCGCTTGGCAGAGGAACGTATTGAACGCATGCGCCGCTCAAGAAGCCAGTTTTTGCAAAACGGCCACAGTGTATTAAGCAGACGTTAAGAAATTGATCTGGAGGTTATGAAAGTGCTACATGACGAAAAACGCATTCTCACAATTAATCCAGGCTCAACTTCAACGAAAATCGGTGTTTTTCATAACGAAAGAAGCATTTTTGAAAAAACATTGAGACACAACATAGAAGAGCTGCAGCGATTTGACCGAATTATTGATCAGTATGAATTTCGTAAAAACCATATTCTCGAAACGCTTCATGAACAGGGAATCAATATTTCAAAGTTTGATGCAGTCTGCGCAAGAGGCGGCCTTCTCCGGCCAATTGAAGGCGGGACCTACGTAGTGAATGATGACATGATTGAGGACTTGAAAAGCGGTTACGCCGGTCAGCATGCTTCTAATCTCGGCGGCATTATCGCGCGGGAAATCGCTGACGGCCTGAATATCCCTTCGTATATCGTCGACCCTGTTGTCGTAGACGAAATGTCAGTGCTTGCGAAAGTTTCAGGCATGCCTGAAATTGAACGGAAAAGCATTTTCCATGCGTTAAACCAAAAAGCTGTCGCTCGTAAAGCGGCAGCCTCTCTTGGCAAACGATATGAGAACATGAAAATGATTATTACCCATATGGGCGGAGGTATTACAATTGGCGTCCATGACCGCGGGCGAGTGGTAGATGTCAATAACGGCCTGCACGGCGAGGGACCATTCAGTCCTGAACGAGCAGGAACAGTGCCTGCGGGAGATCTTGTTGATCTATGTTTTTCAGGGGAATATACAAAAGAAGAAATCATGAAAAAGCTTGTTGGCACCGGCGGACTTTTAGGCTATCTCGGTACAAATGATGCAGTAAAAGTAGAACAGATGATTCAAGGGGGCGATGAAAAAGCCCGCTTCATTTATGATGCCATGGCATATCAGGTAGCAAAGGAAATCGGGGCAGCCAGCGCGGTGTTAAAAGGCGAAGTTGAAGCGATTGTGCTGACGGGAGGCCTTGCGTACGGCAAAAGCTTTGTTTCTGCTATCAGATCATACATAGATTGGATTTCAGACGTTTTAGTCTATCCGGGTGAAAATGAACTGCAGTCTCTTGCCCAAGGGGCGCTCAGAGTATTGCAGGGCGAAGAGCAATCCAAACAATATCGTATTGAATAGACAGACAGGAGTGAGTCACCATGGCAACTGAGTATGACGTAGTCATTCTGGGCGGCGGTACCGGCGGTTATGTTGCGGCCATCAGAGCCGCTCAGCTCGGCTTAAAAACAGCCGTTGTGGAAAAGGAAAAACTCGGAGGAACATGTCTGCATAAAGGCTGTATCCCGAGTAAAGCGCTGCTTAGAAGCGCAGAGGTATACCGGACAGCTCGTGAAGCCGATCAATTCGGGGTGGAAACGGCTGGCGTGTCCCTCAACTTTGAAAAAGTGCAGCAGCGTAAGCAAGCCGTTGTTGATAAGCTTGCAGCGGGTGTAAATCATTTAATGAAAAAAGGAAAAATTGACGTGTACACAGGATATGGACGTATCCTTGGACCGTCAATCTTCTCTCCGCTGCCGGGAACAATTTCGGTTGAGCGGGGAAATGGCGAAGAAAATGACATGCTGATCCCGAAACAAGTGATCATTGCAACAGGATCAAGACCGAGAATGCTTCCGGGCCTTGAAGCGGACGGTAAGTCTGTACTGACTTCAGATGAGGCGCTCCAAATGGAGGAGCTGCCACAATCAATCATCATTGTCGGCGGAGGGGTTATCGGTATCGAATGGGCGTCTATGCTTCATGATTTTGGTGTGAAGGTAACGGTTATTGAATACGCGGATCGCATATTGCCGACTGAAGATCTAGAGATTTCAAAAGAAATGGAAAGTCTTCTTAAGAAAAAAGGCATCCAGTTCATAACAGGGGCAAAAGTGCTGCCTGACACAATGACAAAAACATCAGACGATATCAGCATACAAGCGGAAAAAGACGGAGAAACCGTTACCTATTCTGCTGAGAAAATGCTTGTTTCCATCGGCAGACAGGCAAATATCGAAGGCATCGGCCTAGAGAACACCGATATTGTTACTGAAAATGGCATGATTTCAGTCAATGAAAGCTGCCAAACGAAGGAATCTCATATTTATGCAATCGGAGACGTAATCGGTGGCCTGCAGTTAGCTCACGTTGCTTCACATGAGGGAATTATTGCTGTTGAGCATTTTGCAGGTCTCAATCCGCATCCGCTTGATCCGACGCTTGTACCGAAGTGCATTTACTCAAGCCCTGAAGCTGCCAGTGTCGGCTTAACCGAAGACGAAGCAAAGGCGAACGGGCATAATGTCAAAATCGGCAAGTTCCCATTTATGGCGATTGGAAAAGCGCTTGTATACGGTGAGAGCGACGGTTTTGTCAAAATCGTGGCGGACCGAGATACAGATGATATTCTCGGCGTTCATATGATCGGCCCGCATGTCACCGACATGATTTCTGAAGCGGGTCTTGCCAAAGTGCTGGACGCAACGCCGTGGGAGGTCGGGCAAACGATTCACCCGCACCCAACGCTTTCTGAAGCAATTGGAGAAGCAGCGCTTGCCGCAGATGGCAAAGCCATTCATTTTTAAAAGCATAAAGGAGGGGCTTGAATGAGTACAAACCGACATCAAGCACTAGGGCTGACTGATCAGGAAGCCGTTGATATGTATAGAACCATGCTGTTAGCAAGAAAAATCGATGAAAGAATGTGGCTCTTAAACCGTTCTGGCAAAATTCCATTTGTAATCTCTTGTCAAGGACAGGAAGCAGCACAGGTAGGAGCGGCTTTCGCACTTGACCGTGAAATGGATTATGTATTGCCGTACTACAGAGACATGGGTGTCGTGCTCGCGTTTGGCATGACAGCAAAGGACTTAATGATGTCCGGGTTTGCAAAAGCAGCAGATCCGAACTCAGGAGGCCGCCAGATGCCGGGACATTTCGGACAAAAGAAAAACCGCATTGTGACGGGATCATCTCCGGTTACAACGCAAGTGCCGCACGCAGTCGGTATTGCGCTTGCGGGACGTATGGAGAAAAAGGATATCGCAGCCTTTGTTACATTTGGGGAAGGGTCTTCAAACCAAGGCGATTTCCATGAAGGGGCGAACTTTGCCGCTGTCCATAAGTTGCCGGTTATTTTCATGTGTGAAAACAACAAATACGCAATCTCAGTGCCTTACGATAAGCAAGTCGCATGTGAGAACATTTCCGACCGTGCCATAGGCTATGGGATGCCTGGCGTAACTGTGAATGGAAATGATCCGCTGGAAGTTTATCAAGCGGTTAAAGAAGCACGCGAAAGGGCACGCAGAGGAGAAGGCCCGACATTAATTGAAACGATTTCTTACCGCCTTACACCACATTCCAGTGATGACGATGACAGCAGCTACAGAGGCCGTGAAGAAGTAGAGGAAGCGAAAAAAAGTGATCCCCTGCTTACTTATCAAGCTTACTTAAAGGAAACAGGCCTGCTGTCCGATGAGATAGAACAAACCATGCTGGATGAAATTATGGCAATCGTAAATGAAGCGACGGATGAAGCGGAGAACGCCCCTTATGCAGCTCCTGAGTCAGCGCTTGATTATGTGTATGCGAAGTAGGGAGGAAGAACAAATGTCAGTAATGTCATATATTGATGCAATCAATTTGGCGATGAAAGAAGAAATGGAACGAGATTCTCGCGTCTTCGTCCTTGGGGAAGATGTAGGAAGAAAAGGCGGTGTGTTTAAAGCGACAGCCGGACTCTATGAACAATTTGGGGAAGAGCGCGTTATGGATACGCCGCTTGCTGAATCTGCGATCGCAGGAGTCGGTATCGGAGCGGCAATGTACGGAATGAGACCGATTGCTGAAATGCAGTTTGCTGATTTCATTATGCCGGCGGTCAACCAAATTATTTCTGAGGCGGCTAAAATCCGCTACCGCAGCAACAATGACTGGAGCTGTCCGATTGTCGTCAGAGCGCCATACGGCGGAGGCGTGCACGGAGCCTTGTATCATTCTCAATCAGTCGAAGCAATTTTCGCCAACCAGCCCGGACTGAAAATTGTCATGCCATCAACACCATATGACGCCAAGGGTCTATTAAAAGCCGCAGTTCGTGACGAAGACCCGGTGCTGTTTTTTGAGCACAAGCGGGCGTACCGTCTGATAAAGGGAGAGGTTCCGGCTGATGATTATGTCCTGCCAATCGGCAAGGCTGACGTAAAACGGGAAGGCGACGACATCACAGTGATCACATACGGTCTGTGTGTCCACTTTGCCTTACAAGCTGCAGAACGTCTCGAAAAAGATGGCATTTCAGCGCATGTGGTGGATTTAAGAACAGTTTACCCGCTTGATAAAGAAGCCATCATCGAAGCTGCGTCCAAAACTGGAAAGGTTCTTTTGGTCACAGAAGATACAAAAGAAGGCAGCATCATGAGCGAAGTAGCCGCAATTATATCCGAGCATTGTCTGTTCGACTTAGACGCGCCGATCAAACGGCTTGCAGGTCCTGATATTCCGGCTATGCCTTATGCGCCGACAATGGAAAAATACTTTATGGTCAACCCTGATAAAGTGGAAGCGGCGATGAGAGAATTAGCGGAGTTTTAAAGACGTAAGGGAGGATACAATCATGGCAATTGAACAAATGACGATGCCGCAGCTTGGAGAAAGCGTAACAGAGGGGACGATCAGCAAATGGCTTGTCGCCCCCGGTGATAAAGTGAACAAATACGATCCGATCGCGGAAGTCATGACAGATAAGGTAAATGCAGAGGTTCCGTCTTCTTTTACTGGTACGATAACAGAGCTTGTGGGAGAAGAAGGCCAAACCCTGCAAGTCGGAGAAGTGATTTGCAAAATTGAAACAGAAGGCGCGAATCCGGCTGAACAAAAACAAGAACAGCCAGCAGCATCAGAAGCCGCTGAGAACCCTGTTGCAAAAAGTGCTGGAGCAGCCGATCAGCCCAATAAAAAGCGCTACTCGCCAGCTGTTCTCCGTTTGGCCGGAGAGCACGGCATTGACCTCGATCAAGTGACAGGAACTGGTGCCGGCGGGCGCATCACACGAAAAGATATTCAGCGCTTAATTGAAACAGGCGGCGTGCAAGAACAGAATCCTGAGGAGCTGAAAACAGCAGCTCCTGCACCGAAGTCTGCATCAAAACCTGAGCCAAAAGAAGAGACGTCATATCCTGCGTCTGCAGCCGGTGATAAAGAAATCCCTGTCACAGGTGTAAGAAAAGCAATTGCTTCCAATATGAAGCGAAGCAAAACAGAAATTCCGCATGCTTGGACGATGATGGAAGTCGACGTCACAAATATGGTTGCATATCGAAACAGTATAAAAGATTCTTTTAAGAAGACAGAAGGCTTTAATTTAACGTTCTTCGCCTTTTTTGTAAAAGCGGTCGCTCAGGCGTTAAAAGAATTCCCGCAAATGAATAGCATGTGGGCGGGGGACAAAATTATTCAGAAAAAGGATATCAATATTTCAATTGCAGTTGCCACAGAGGATTCTTTATTTGTTCCGGTGATTAAAAACGCTGATGAAAAAACAATTAAAGGCATTGCGAAAGAAATTACCGGTCTTGCCAAAAAAGTAAGAGACGGAAAACTCACTGCAGATGACATGCAGGGAGGCACGTTTACCGTCAACAACACAGGTTCGTTCGGGTCTGTTCAGTCGATGGGCATTATCAACTACCCTCAGGCTGCGATTCTTCAAGTAGAATCCATCGTCAAACGCCCGGTTGTCATGGACAATGGCATGATTGCTGTCAGAGACATGGTTAATCTGTGCCTGTCATTAGATCACAGAGTGCTTGACGGTCTCGTGTGCGGACGATTCCTCGGACGAGTGAAACAAATTTTAGAATCGATTGACGAGAAGACATCTGTTTACTAAATAAGCAAAAAGAGCATTTTTTGAAGTTTTGTTTCAAAAAATGCTCTTTTTCTATTATTCAGCGATTCGTATTTTCATTTCGACACGATATTCTTCTTGTTTTTTCGGGGAGTAATGAATCGGTATGATTAACTCGTATACATCACTGACAACTGTTAATTGGCGGTCTGCGATATACTTGATAAGCTTCTGTAAGTTGAGAAAATAATGTTCAGGAGAAAAATTATACGCGATACACGCATACCTCCCTTTAGGGATCGTTGTGATTTTCATATCCGGCGTAATTGATGAAATCTGTTTATTCGTCAATACAGGCGTGAAAATATGACGGTAAGTCATTTCATCAATGCTGGTGTAGGGCTGAAAAGAGAAAGTAGCGCCGTAGCTATTGTTCGTAAATCCATCTGCTGACTCGATAAATTTTTTTAATTTGCTGTAGGAGGCGTTGAGCACGTTTTCAGGCCCGATTCCTTCTGCCTCTGTCTGAATAATCCGTATTTCTTCTTCATCTAAAACAAAAACCTCACCGAGCGCGGGATATTCCATCTGCCGTTTCATCCGCTTTTTCACCAATGAAATGGTTTGCTCCAGTGCTGATAAAAAGTCTAATTTCTCCCTGATTTGCCTCTCCTGCTCGGTATAAAAAGCAAACAGTTCTCCCATCTCTAAGTCCTGTGCTTTTTTCATTTCTTCCAAAGGTGTGCCGATATATTTCAATGATTTGATCAAATCCAGATGAATGAGCTGAGCATCTGTATAATAGCGGTAGCTGGTATCCGGGTCGACGTAGGCTGGTTTAAATAAATCAATTTTATCGTAATAACGGAGCGCTTTAATCGACACGTTTGCCAGTTTTGAAACTTCCCCAATTGAGTAATACGATTCCTTCATGCCATCACTCCTTCTATCATCAGTATAAAGAAGAAGCGCATTCTTTGCAGTACACAAAGAATGCGCTTCTTATCACGTGCTGGCTTTAAGATGTGCAGGCGCTTTCCAAGCAATGGTCAGTGCAATCCCTATGGCTAAGGTGACCGTTGCAAAGTAGAAGGGATAGTTTACATCAATATCGAACAGCATTCCGCCGATAATAGGCCCGAATACATTGCCGATACTTGTAAACATTGAATTCATACCGCCGGCAAACCCCTGTTCATTTCCCGCAATCTTTGACAGGTAAGTCGTTACCGCAGGCCGCATGAGATCAAATCCGACAAATACGGTGACTGTCACCAGCAGAATCGCAACATATGAATGTACCGTTGTCAGCAAGAATACCAGACTCGTAGAGAGAATTAAGCTGTACCGAATTAAATGGATTTCACCAAACCATCTTGTGAAGCGGTCGAATAAGACGACTTGCGTAATGGCGCCAACAATCGCTCCTCCTGTAATCATAATGGCAATGTCGCTGGCCGTAAATCCGAATTTATGATCCACGAATAATGCAAATAAAGATTCAAATGATGCTAAACCAAAAGACGAAATTAAGATAATGAGAAAAGCTATGAAATACATGGGGGCAAAAATTCGTTTAAAGCCTGTCTTCTGCCCTTTTATTTCCTGATTTTCAGGGTTTCGTTCCGGCTCGCGCAGCGTGAGGATTGATAAAATGGCTGCTAACAGTGCAAAAGCTGCCGCAAAGAAAAAAGGCAGCCGGGAATGGACTTCTGCTAAAAATCCCCCGATGCCGGGGCCGATAATAAATCCTGTTGAAATAGCGGCTGACATATAACCGAGTGCTTTCGGCCGTGTTTTAATGGTCGTGATATCTGCGATAAAAGCCGTGACCCCGGGCATAATGAAGGCAGCGCTGATACCGCCCAGCATACGGGAGATAAATAACATCTCAACTGTTTTTCCAATGCCGAACAAAAACTCCGACACACTAAAGAACAACAGGCCGATTACGATCATGATCTTGCGCCCGAAGCGATCAACCCATCGTCCGGCTATTGGTGAGACAATGAGCTGTGTAATAGCGAAGCAGGCAACCATATAGCCGACCGCGGTCCCCGATAAATGCAATTCATTCATAATGGTCGGCGTTACTGGAATCACAAGCCCGATCCCCAAAAAAGCAATAAATAAATTGGTTAATAATATAGTTAAGGTAATATTTTTCTTCTCCATATGACTTCCCCTTTTTCAAGTGTGTATCCCTTATACTGTAAGACCTCCTCCTAGGGGAGAGTCAACGGATTTGCAAAATCTTTCTAAAGCCTTATGACAGTTATTCATTTGCGGGAACAAGCATGTCGATATGCTGCGGCAGGACCTGAATGACTGCGGGTGTATGTGTATAAACTTCTCCATCCATATCCGCCTTTTTGGCAGTGTCTGTTTCAATTTCGATACGGGAGGCCTGGACATAGGACAGCTCTCCGGTAAAACGATCAATTGAGCCCTGTTCCATGCTCATCAGCTCCCGCAACGCGGTGAGGTTGGTGTTGCGGCATATGAGAACATCAAGTAAGCCGTCTTCAATACTGGCATCGGGCAGAGGAATTCGATTCGTTCCAATGTATTGACCATTCATCACAAGCAGCAGAACGGCTTCTTCTTTAATTTCTTTTCCGTCAATTTTTAATGTCATCGGAAACGATGCAGCGGATGAGACGGTTCGCAACGCACTTGTAAAATAGCTGATTTTTCCCAATAATGCTTTTTCCGTTTCATTAATTTGATTCGACGTTTCTGCAATTAAGCCGATCCCCCAGAAATTTAAAAAATAACGGTCATTCATCTGACATACGTCTACGCTGGTTTTTTTTCCTGCCATAAGTGCTTCCGCGGCCTTTGCAAGATTTTGAGGGATGCCAAGCACTCTTGAAAAGTCATTGCACGTGCCGCCGGGCAAAATTCCGACCGCGGGTTTTCTTTCTAGAGCGCTGATAGCATTTATGCATTGATGGATCGTGCCGTCGCCGCCGAGAATGAAGACGGTGTCGACAGAATCATCAATGGATTGGCAAAAATGATACGCATCATCCTTTTTCTTTGTCTGCTTAATAATCACCTCATCTAAATCGTGAGATAAAACCGGCACCACAGCACCAAGTACTTTTTCTATATTTTTGTTGCCGGCATTTCCGTTATGAATCAGTAACGCTTTCCTGTGGCTCATATACAACTGCTCCTTTATTTTACTTCTAGTTATATAATCCCCTTTTTCTGTAAGCAGTAAACGAAGAGCAAAAAAAGTGCACGGCGAAGCAAAGTCATTTGCCGATATGGACGTTTCCTTGCTATCATAAGAACAGATGATGAAAAAGGAGAGGTCTTCATTGAACATGGACTTTAATTTATTTATGAATGATATTGTCCGCCAAGCGAGACAAGAAATAACAGCTGCCGGATATACCGAGCTTAAAACAGCCGAAGAGGTGGATGAGGCACTTACGAAAAAAGGAACGACGCTCGTCATGGTAAACTCTGTTTGCGGATGCGCCGGAGGAATTGCAAGACCGGCAGCCTACCATTCCGTTCACTATGATAAAAGACCTGATCAGCTCGTCACCGTTTTTGCCGGACAGGATAAAGAAGCGACAGCGCGTGCGCGTGACTATTTTGAAGGTTATCCGCCATCTTCTCCGTCCTTTGCGATTTTGAAAGACGGAAAGATCATGAAAATGGTAGAGCGTCATGAAATTGAAGGCCATGAGCCGATGGCCGTAGTGGCAAAGCTGCAGGAAGCCTTTGAAGAATATTGTGAAGAAGTATAAGACGAACAACCCGGATGCTCAAAGCAGCCCGGGTTTT
>NZ_JAVAXX010000074.1:0-24901 GCF_042709275.1 Bacillus sp. LR_5
CCAAGTTGTTTCCAGTGACGAAATAACGGGTCAAAAGATAGGGGGACTTTTCTGATGGCTTCATTAACATTTGAACACGTCAAAAAATCATATCACTCACAATTAACCGTGAAGGACTTTGATTTAGATGTAAAGGATAAGGAGCTTTTGGTGCTGGTGGGGCCGTCAGGATGCGGAAAATCAACAACGCTGCGGATGGTGGCTGGATTAGAAAGCATTTCTGAAGGAAATCTTCTTATTGATGGGGAGCGGGTCAATGATCTTCCGCCGAAAGAACGTGATATTGCGATGGTATTCCAGAACTATGCGCTTTATCCGCATATGACGGTTTTTGATAATATGGCGTTTGGATTAAAGCTCAGAAAGATGGCGAAACAGGAAATTGCCGAGCGGGTTCATGCGGCAGCCAGAATTTTAGAAATTGAACATTTGCTGAAGAGAAAACCGAAGGCGCTCTCCGGCGGGCAGCGGCAAAGGGTGGCGCTTGGCAGGTCGATTGTGAGGGAGCCGAAGGTCTTTTTAATGGACGAGCCGCTTTCTAATCTGGATGCAAAACTAAGAGTGACGATGCGGACAGAAATCAGCAAGCTGCACCAGCGATTAGAGGCAACGATCATTTATGTCACGCATGACCAGACCGAAGCAATGACTATGGGAGATCGGATTGTCGTCATGAATGAAGGGGAAATCCAGCAAGTGGCGAAACCTCATGACATTTATCATTACCCGGCCAATTTGTTTGTCGCAGGCTTCATTGGCTCTCCTGGGATGAACTTTTTGAAAGGCATCATAGAACAGCAGCATGGCGAGCTGTTTTTCACAAATTCTTCGATCCGGCTTCATATTCCTGAAGAAAAAGCAAAGCGGCTGAAGGAAAAGGGATATGCCGGAGAACAGATGATTGCCGGTGTACGGCCGGAGCACATCACACAAATGACAGGAAATGACCAGTTGTTTGATTCAGTGTTTCAAGCGAAGGTGGAAGTGAATGAAAATCTGGGCTCGGAGCTCATAGTGCATGTCATGGCTGGGGACGAGCGGCTCAAGGTCCGCCTGGACGGAAACACGCGAATCGATGCAGGCGATTCAATCCAGCTCTCAGTGAAAATGGACCACGTCGTCTTTTTCGATGCGGAAACGGAAGAGGCTGTGTATTAGAAAAAGGTGCTCCTCAAAAGGAGCACCTTTTTCTTACGGCCAAATCTCATCCGCCCATTCAGGGTGGTCGATAAATGGATTGCGGTTGTGCTGATATTTTTCATAAATGATTTCATTTCTTTTCCGCTCGCGGTCGTCAACCGGATCCTGCTTATTCCATTCGAGCAGGACAGATTGTTTGCCATGATAAGGAGCTGAGCCGTTGCCTGTCTTATCATTAAGCTCAAGATCAGGATAGCCGTCATCACCCTCGTAACGGACAGCCATGTAAAACAGCATGCGGGCAACATCGCCTTTCACATCATCGCGGGGCTCCCATGAATCGCCGTCATAATAATTTCCGGGTGCCTTCGCATATTCAGTGCCGCCATTGTCAAAATCCATATTTCCTCTTGTGCTGTTAACTTGAACATCGGCTGGGCGTAAATGATGAATATCAGTACCAGGTCCCTTGCTCGTACCAAAATCGCCATGGGATTTCGCCCAGACGTGCTCGCGGTTCCAATCGCCGACATTGCCGCCGTTCAGGTTTTTGGACCGCGATTCATTCGTATAGAGCAGGATGACGTTATTCGGATTTCTCGGGTCTTCATCCGTTTCTTTCAGCGCGTTCCACACTTCGCTGTAGGACAGCATCGTGTGTCCGCTGATAATACGGTGCAGGGTGCTTTTTAGCGAGTCTCCTGTTTTACCTTCAGCCCCTTCATAATAGGTATCTGTGTCAGCATAGGGTGCAGCGGGGGCGGCTAATGAGAGAAGGCTTCCTGTTCCTGAAGGGGAAGACGCCAATCGGTCATTGAGGCTTAATGCGGTTTGCGCGCTTGCTGAAGCTGCCGGCGCAAGCCATCCGGAAATCAGTAATACACAGACGAGCGGCAGAAACCATGCTTTTTTTGTCATCACTTGCCCTCCTTTTATCAGATCATGTCTATTATCTAAAATTCAAATAAAGGATAGAAGTGTCATTTTGTATATTTTTCATTAAAATTGTAAATTAGTCCCTTTGGAGGAGGCGGAAATCTCCTGTTCCATATCTTTAGGTCCTGTTTTTGCGAGCTGCCGGCATTTCCGTTTTCATCCGTTCCGCAAACATCGCCTCTCTGGCAAGCTGAGCTTGACCCTCTCTTTCGCTCTTGCTGGCTCTCTTCCTTACCGTGTTTTCTTTTGACCTTTACACTAAAATAGTTGTGACATATAGGGTGAATCTGGTTGTTGGATAGATACTGCGACTAAAAAATAAACGTTTTTTTGGTTAATCTGTCAATGAACTATCATGTTCTTCCTTCTATAATGAAGTCACCATAGCGGACAGAGGGGGGAGTACATGGAAAAGCAGAAGCTTTCAGTAAAAAACAGCATCACAGATTATATTGAATGGCTCGCCCAATACGGTGCGTCTGCGGATGGCGGCGTAACGAGGCTTTTATACACAAAAGAGTGGATGGACGCACAGCTTGCTGTGAAAACGGAAATGTCTTCTTTCGGGCTTGACACAAGATTCGACGATGTCGGCAATGTGTTTGGAAGGCTTTCGGGCACCCATTCTCCGGATGAAGTCATTGTAACCGGTTCACATATCGATACTGTCATCAATGGGGGGAAATACGACGGCGCCTATGGTGTTCTGGCGGCGATGCTTGCGATAAAGCGGCTCAAAGAGACATATGGAGCGCCGAAAAAAACACTCGAAGCGGTATCCTTATGTGAGGAGGAGGGCAGCCGTTTTCCAATGACCTATTGGGGATCAGGGAATATGACGGGTGTTTTTTCATTACAGGATGGAGCAGAGCCAAGAGACGAATCAGGAGTCTCGCTGCAACATGCGATGCATGAGAACGGTTTTGGCAAAGGTGTGTTTCAGGCAGCATATCGGACAGATATCAGCGCTTTTGTTGAGCTCCATATTGAACAGGGACAGACATTGGAAATGTCAGGACGGGATCTCGGGATTGTGACAAGCATTGCGGGGCAGAGGCGCTATCTCGTCACGCTGGAGGGTGAATGCAATCATGCGGGAACCACCTCCATGAAATGGCGCAAGGACCCGCTCGCAGCCAGCAGCCGTATCATTCATGAGCTGTTGCTGCGGTCGGAGGAGTTGCCGGATGAGCTCCGTCTGACATGCGGAAAAATAACGGCAGAGCCCAATGTAGCCAATGTCATACCGGGCCGCGTCCAGTTTTCAATCGATATTCGCCATCAGCATCAGCATGTGCTGGAGCAGTTTCATCAAGACATGGTTGCTTTGATCAACGGTATTTGCCATCAAAAAGGAATTCGCGCCGTGATTGATGAATATATGCGAATAGAGCCTGTGCCGATGGACGAAAGGCTGAAGGCTGCGGCTTTTGAAACAGCATTAGAAAACAGCTTCAACTGTGAGGAAATGGTGAGCGGAGCAGGGCATGACGCGCAAATGATCGGAAGGCGCTATCCTGCTTGTATGCTGTTTGTGCCGAGCCGAGGCGGCATCAGCCACTCACCGAAGGAATATACGTCAGCCAGACAGCTTGAGATCGGCATCCGCGCACTGACTGATTTATTATACAAACTGGCTTACTGATAAAGGAGGAATGGCTGTGTCAGGCAGAAGAGAATTATGCACCCCGTTAAGAACGATTATGACGCCGGGGCCTGTTGAGGTTGATCCGCGTGTATTAAGAGTAATGAGCACCCCGGTTGTCGGCCAATTTGATCCGGCGTTTACAGGTATTATGAATGAAACGATGGAGATGCTTCGGGAGCTGTTCCAAACAAAAAACCGCTGGGCATACCCGATTGACGGCACTTCACGGGCGGGAATTGAAGCAGTGCTGGCTAGTGTGATAGAGCCGGAAGATGATGTGCTCATTCCCATTTACGGCCGTTTCGGTTATTTGCTGACTGAAATCGCCGAGCGATATGGGGCAAATGTTCATATGTTTGAGTGCGAATGGGGAACGGTTTTTGACCCGAAGGACATCATACGGGAGATAAAAAAAGTGAAGCCGAAAATTGTGGCCATGGTGCATGGAGAAACATCGACAGGACGGATTCACCCGCTGAAAGCCATCGGCGAAGCCTGCCGCACCGAGGATGCATTGTTTATCGTCGATGCAGTCGCAACGATTGGGGGCTGCGAGGTTAAAGTCGATGAATGGAAGATTGACGCTGCCATCGGCGGAACGCAAAAATGTTTGTCTGTGCCTTCAGGAATGGCGCCGATTACATATAATGAGCGGGTGGCGGACGTGATTGCAGCTCGTAAAAAGGTGGAGCGGGGGATTGCGTCACAAGCTGACAGGGAAGCGCTTTCGGGAAATCGGCCAATCACAAGCAACTACTTTGATTTGAGCCAGCTTGAGGATTATTGGAGCGAAAGACGGCTCAATCATCATACAGAAGCGACGACGATGCTGTACGCCTTACGTGAGGGAGTCAGACTGGTGCTTGAAGAAGGCCTTGAGGCGCGTTTTGAGCGGCATCGGCACCATGAAGCCGCATTAGCAGCAGGGATAAAGGCAATGGGGCTAAGATTGTTTGGAGATGACAGCTGCAAAATGCCTGTTGTCACCTGTGTCGAAATTCCCGGCGGCATTGACGGCGAGTCTGTCCGTGGCATGCTGCTGGCACAATTCGGTATTGAAATCGCCAGCTCATTCGGCCCGCTCGCAGGGAAGATCTGGAGAATCGGCACGATGGGGTACAGCTGCAGAAAAGAAAACGTGCTATTCGTGCTTGCCGGGTTAGAGGCTGTGCTTCTCAGACATAACGCAGGAATCGAAGCAGGAAAAGCGCTCCAAGCAGCGCTGGATGTGTATGAAAACGCTGGCCGCCAGGCAGCGGTGTAAAGAAAAGCTTGCGGAACTCCGCAAGCTTTTTAGATATGATTTCGTGTTTTCTCCAATCTGATTTTCTTCGTTTGACTCTTTTTACAAATCCTCTTTCTATGTGTTTCATTTTCTGACAAATCATGAGTCATTTTTTCTTCCATCGTCTATTCTTTATACAAGTTACCTATAAAATCACGCTGAACTAGTTGTTTCTCACGGCAATTTTCGAGAGGAGGATGCGGCATTGGGGAATTTTCACACGATGTTAGATGCGCTCCTGGAAGACCAGGAGGAGGCTGTACTGGCGACAATTGTTCAAGTGGAAGGCTCCGCGTATCGAAAAGCAGGCGCCTCTATGCTCTTTAAGAAAAATGGCAGACGGATTGGCTTGCTGAGCGGCGGGTGTGTGGAAGAAGATGTATTCCAAAGAATCAGTGCGCTGGGCGATCAGCTCACACCAACGCTGATTCCCTACGACATGCGGTCGGAGGACGATCTTTCTTGGGGCATGGGAGCCGGGTGCAATGGCATTATTCATGTTCATGCAGAGCGAATCACTCAGGAAAAAAGGCGGCACTATGAGAAAGTGAGAGACTGCCTTCATTCAGGCAAAGCTGTCACTTCTGTTATAAAGATTGAATCCTCCCATTATTTATTTCTGACGGAGAACGGGCATTTTGGCAACTGGCCGGACGCGCCTCTGCAAGCTATTCAACGTACTGTTTCAACGCTTCATTTACCGCATTTCGATCCACCCACTAACATGTTTATTCAGCGAATTGAACCGAAGCCGCGCCTCATTCTGTTTGGGGCGGGACCGGATACTGTACCGCTGGCCAATTTGGCGGCTGACACAGGTTTTTCTGTTATCGTGACGGATTGGCGGCCCGCTTATTGTACATCCTCTCTTTTTCCAAAAGCGGATCAGCTGATCACCGCTTTTCCGGAACAAATGCTTAGCGAATTTCAATTTTTTCCACATGATGCAGCTGTTGTGGCAACCCATCATTATCAGCACGATCAAACGATCATCAACTTCTTATTTTCTCAAAACCTCCATTATATTGGACTGTTGGGTTCGGCAAACCGCACGAAACGGCTGCTGAGCGGAAAACATCCTCCGTCTCACTTTTACAGTCCGGTCGGGCTGAAAATCGGTGCGGAAGGTCCCGAGGAAATTGCGGTAAGTGTAGTTGCAGAAATTATTCAAACAAGAAAACGGGTGGCGGTTGTATGAGAAGCCCCTATCTGATCGGCGTGTTTCTCGCTGCCGGCAAAAGCAGAAGAATGGGCCAAAACAAGCTGGCTTTGCCGCTAAAAGGAGAAAACATAGGCTCACTTTCCTTGAAAACTGCTCTGTCGTCCCGCCTTGATCACGTGCTGGTCGTCGAGCGGACAGAACATGCCTCCCTTGAGTGGATAGGAGCGCCGTATCACGCTTCGCCTTTTCAAAAACGCTGGAGCCTGCACGTTTGCCAAGACGCAGAAAAGGGTCAGGGGCATTCAGTCAGCAGCGGGGTGAGAAAAGCAGAAAGCATGGGGGCGGACGGCGTTGTCATTTTGTTAGCCGACCAGCCTCAGCTTTCCGTCGATCATCTCAATGCCCTTGTGGCTCTGGCTCCTGAGTCATTTGCCGTTTCATCGTTTTTAGGGGCGTTCACCCCGCCAATCTACTTCTCGTCGGCTTGTTTTCCTTATGTAAAGGGGTTAACGGGAGATGAAGGGGCTCGCAGGCTCCTGAAAAGCGGACAGCTTGGAGCAGGAGCGGTTTTGGAGGCAAAGGATAGCGGTGAGTTGGACGATATTGATACACCCGAGGAATATGACATGGTAAGGAGGGCGATGGCTTGAACGGCCAGGTGACAAAAGCAAGGATGAATATTCAATTATGGAGACCGACAGCGCTTGATGAGGCCTATTCGCTTTTAGAGAAGCTTGCTCCGGATGTGTGTGCCGCATCGGGAAGCACGCTGCTTCAGCTTCAGTGGGACAAAGGAACTCTACCGAAACAGCACCTTGTCAGCCTTGAAGGGATTGACGAGATGCGAGGGATCAGCGCCAGTGACACCCACGTGTCGATCGGGGCGCTCACATCACTGAATGAATGCAGAAAGAACCCTTTGATCAAGAGAGCGCTTGGCTGTTTCAGTGACGCTGCTTCCGCTGTCGCTGCACCGGGGATTCGCAGCCATGCCACGATTGGCGGCAACATAGCGAGTAAAATCGGTGATTTCATTCCGCTTCTGCTTGTGCTTGGTGCTGAGCTTATCGTATATCAAAAGGAGCTAATCAGGCTGCCGCTTGGCGCTTGGCTCAGTGAGGAAGACTTTAGAACGGCTATCGTCACGCGTGTCATCATTCCGCGGGCGGAGGGAGAGCGTGTATTTTATCACAAGCTTGGAAGGCGCCAGGCTTTTACAGGAGCGGTTGCTGTTGCAGCTGGACGTTTTTTGAAAGACGGCGGCATTCGCCTCGCCGCTGGCCATGCCGATATCACTCCTAGGAGATTATTGGACAGCGAAGCGAAATGGATGGCACCAGGAGGGGACTCGCATGATCTGTACAAAACACTTATCCATGAGCTGCCGTTTTCCTCAGATGCTTTTATGTCAGCGGCATACAGAAAAAAAGCCGCTGCCAACGTCATCATGGCAGAGCTGATGGCTGAGGGAGGGGAATAAATGATCATCAACAAACCGTCAAGAGTCAGGCCGGATGGAAGGGGTAAGGTCACAGGGGAATTGAAATATATGACCGATCTCAGCTTTCCAGGAATGCTGTATGGCAAGGTGCTGAGAAGTGCTTATCCTCATGCAGAGATTGTGTCGGTTTGCACCATAAAAGCTGAGAAAATGGAAGGCGTACAAGCCGTCGTCACACATAAAGACGTTCCCGGCTTAAACCGATTTGGCATTGTCATCCCTGATCAGCCGGTTTTATGTGAGGACAGGGTGCGGTATGTCGGGGATGCGATCGCCGCAGTTGCTGCGGAAACGGAAGAAATCGCGGAAGCGGCGCTGGAGCTGATTCGAGTTGAGTATAAAGAGCTGGAAGTCATGGATTCACCAGAAAAAGCGATTCGGCCGAATGCGCAAAGACTGCATGAGGACGGGAATATCCTGCACCGCGCGTTTTTTTCAAACGGCGATGTGGAAGAAGGGTTTCAAGCATCTGACACAGTCCTTGAAGAAACCTATGAGCTGCCGCGGCAGATGCATACGTATATGGAAACGGAGGGAGGCGTAGCCGTTCCGGAAGACGACGGGGGGTTTACGATGTATGCAGGAACCCAGCACGGCTATAAAGACCGTTTCCAGCTTGCCCGTATTTTTGACATTCCTGAAGAGAAGATCAGGATTGTGTCAAGTCCGATGGGCGGCTCGTTCGGAGGGAAGGATGAGCTGAATATTCAGCCGTATGCCGCGCTTTTGTCACTGAAAAGTGGACGTCCTGTCAAAATCCATCAGACACGAAAGGAATCTGTACGGTCTGGCATTAAGCGCCATCCGATGAAGATTACGATAAAAACGGGTGCGGATCATTCGGGAAATCTATTGGCGCATGACGTGAAAATTGTGGCGGACACAGGCGCATATGCTACGCTCGGACCGGCTGTTCTTGATTTTTCTGTCGAGCATGCCGCGGGGCCGTACCGTATTCCGAATATCCGGACTGAAGGAATATCAGTATTTACGAACAACGGGGTGGCGGGGGAATTTCGGGGTTTTGGCGGCAACCAAATCACATTTGCACTCGAAACCCATCTCGATCGTCTCAGCGGCATGCTCGGCATCGACCCGCTGGAGCTGAGAAGAAAAAATATCAGAAAACCGCATGACTTGGGGCCTCTTGAGCATCGGATTGCACCGACTGACGGAGCGGCACAGGTGTTGAATGCCATATCTAAATCTCCCATTCTTAAAAAAACAAGCCGGAACTGCGGGTATCTGCAAAGAGGCACGGGAGCGGCAATTACAATGCACGGCGGCGGGCTGGGGTTTGGCCGAATGGATGCGGCAGGAGGCCGTTTGTCTCTTTCGAGTGAAGGAAAAATCACTGCTTCGTTTGGATTTGAAGAATGCGGACAGGGGATTCTAGCAGCGATTGAACAGATTGTCATGGAGGAGCTAGGTTGTGCCGCAGAAGATATTTCCATTGTTATTGGGGATACCGCAAAAGTGCCGAAGTCAGGCTCCTCCACAGCATCCCGCGGTACAAGCATGGTGTGGCACGCGATCCAGCGTTTGAAGAAGCCGTTTCTAGCTCAGTTGAAAAAACGGGCGGCAGAATGGAGCGGCTGTTCAGCGGAAAATCTTATTCCCGGCGCTGCAGGCTTGCGTGACAAAAACACAAAGGCGCTCGTGGTGACGTATAAGGAGCTGGCTGAAAAAGGCCCTTTGGCAGAGGAAACGGCCTTTGACTTTCCAACAACGCCTGATCCTGTGGTGGGCGGCCATTTCCTCTACTCATTTGGAGCGGCTGCCGTTGAGGTGGAGGTAGATCTGTTAACAGGCGATGTCAAATTGATAGATTGTGAGCACGCTATTGCGGCAGGTCCGGTTGTCAGTCCGCAGGGATATCGAGGTCAAATTGAAGGCGGCGCTGCCATGGCACTCGGCTATACGCTGATGGAGGAAGCGAAAATGACGGACGGCCGTTATGCCGCAGAAAATCTAGAACACTATTTGATCCCTGGAGTCAAAGACGTTCCTGACATGAAGGTGATCGCAATAGAAGAACTAATGAAGGGTGATGCATATGGACCACGCGGTGTTGGCGAAATCGGAACAATCGCCATCACTCCGGCGATTGTAAAGGCAGTACATGATGCGGTCGGATGCTGGATAAACAAGCTGCCAATTTCAAGAGAAGAGCTGCTTGAAGCGATAGACAGAAAGGGGCTGAAGCAATGGACGTAAAAGAGGCCGGGCCATTTCCTGTAAAAAAGGAACAGTTCCGGATGACCGTGAATGGGCAGGAGTGGGAGGTTGCTGCCGTTCCTACGACACATCTGAGTGACCTGCTTAGAAAGGAATTTCAGCTGACCGGGACAAAGGTGTCCTGCGGAATCGGCCGCTGCGGAGCCTGCTCTATTTTAATCGACGGAAAGCTGGCCAATGCGTGTATGACCATGGCTTATCAAGTGGACGGCCATTCCATTACAACAATCGAGGGCGTACAACAAGAGGAACTGGATATCTGCCAAACCGCTTTTCTGGAAGAAGGAGGCTTCCAATGCGGCTACTGTACCCCAGGAATGATAATTGCGCTTAAAGCACTGTTTCGGGAAACCCCTCAACCTTCTGACGAAGATATAGAAGAAGGGCTGGCGGGGAATTTGTGCCGGTGTACCGGGTACGGCGGGATTATGCGGTCAGCTTGCAGGATTAGAAGAGAGTTGAACGGAGGGAGACGGGAGTCCGGCTTTTAAAAGCCGGACTTTTTTAGCCTCAGTCAGACAGCGCGATCAAGACGCAGAAGCGTTGTGGGAAAACACACGATAAATCTCGTAGAACTTGACAGCTTCTGGATTACAAAAAGATTAGTGAACACATAGCAAAGACGCCATAAAAACTTCTTATGGCGTCTGTCGGACAGGGAGGTGTTGGATACGGCGGAGGCAAGGAAAGTTAAACTTAATAATTAAAGATAGCTGCTCCAACAATGATCAACAAAATGAATAGCACCACGATCAAAGCGAAGGAGCTCCCGAAACCGTTTGAGTAACCAGAGTTTCCACTGTATCCACCAGAATTGTAGAATCCCATAATGTCACCTCCTTTAGTGGAGATAGTATAAGATATGCCAACGATTATTTTCGACATAGATTTAAGTCTAAAAAAGAAAAAATGAATATTTTGTCTAAAGGTGTAAGAGAGAACGCGTTATCAAAACTATTAAAAACGCAGCAATTGTCTTCAGAGTATTTTTTCGAGAAAAAACGCGGTCTGTTTATAGGATTGGAGAAGGGAGCTCGGCTGCTAAGAGCTGACTTATTAGTTTGAAACCTCGATTTATAAATGAAAGGACTACAGGATATTTTTGTCGTAGGCAATTATCCTGAAAAATATAGGTGAATGTTTATTCTAGCTGTTGTTTCACTAAGCGTGGGATTACTGCAAGTACTGTCCTAGGATCAAAAGTTTATTGAAGTGCAAATAGAAGACCGCCGGTGAGGCGGGCTTCCTTCTTAACTCCCCCTATACACCTGATAACCAAACGGCGACAGCAAGAGCGGGATATGATAATGTGCATCTGGATCTGCAAGCTGAAAACGGACGGTAACTATGGTTAAAAACGGCTGGTCGACCGTATTCACGTATTTATTCGCAAAATAGTCTCCTGCATGAAATTCCATCACATATTCTCCGGACACCAGCTCTTCACCAGCCAGCAGAGGGACATTGGCTCTGCCGTCATTGTTAGTGTAAACCTCTTTCAAAATACTTTCGCCCAGCCGCTTCAATTCAATTTTTACGTTCGCCGCTGGTTTGCCGCTGGTTAAATCTAAAATATGGGTTGTCAGTTTTCCCATCAGGCTTTCAGGCTCCGACATTTTTCAGCGGCTTTCTGTTTTTCTTTCTCGGCGTCTTCTCTTGTCACGGTAAAATATTGGAAACCGTATGGCGGGCGCGGTTCGGTGTAGACTTTTCCTTTTGAGCCCGGGATTTCTTCGACAACCGTATCCCACGTGTGATTTTGAGATTGGAAGCTGACATCAGTGAGCTGTGGGAACCTCGCTAATATTCTGCAGCCGATATGATAGATTAGGTTTTGGATTGAAGGGGTTTCGAGCTCGTGAAAAACGGTGCTCGCCAAGTCGCGGACTTGTTCAGCCGCAACGTAGCGGGCTGGATCAAAAGCGTATGCGTCATTGGTATTTTCATATTGCCAGCTGATGTTTAAATAGACAAACAGCGGGCGGTTGCCGTCTTCCGGGAGAGTCGTATATTCGTCCCGGATGAAGCCGACGAAGGAGTTGCCGCTCACCTTGACGAGCTGAAGATCCATGATTTCGCTGTATTGCTCGGTAATCGTTATGGTATTCCCGCTTCGTTCTGCTTTCAGCACAGAGCGGCTTCGTTCATTACGCGATCTTCTGAAGACGAGGCGGCTTGTACTGAGCTCTTTCTCCTCGTATGCAGGCATTGCTTCAAACGGAATGTCTTCGCCAGTCAGAGTGATCGTGTCCATATGAGAATAAGTATCTAAAAATCGGTGAGCTACATAGTGTAGGAACCCCTCGGTTGTCATTCCTTCATAGGATGCGAGATGGCGCTGGATAAAGTTTTTCATTGAATCCGTTGCCACGACGAGAGTGTTGTCTCCGTCTGTAAATGATGGCAGGAAGGCTTCTCCGCCAATTTCGCATGTCACATCAACGCCGACAACGGTATTGCTTCTCCCGGCAAAAGATGATTCTGGGATTTGCTTCACTCCAGTGAGCGGTTTTAAAAACGTTCGGTATGCAAATACATTTCCTTTGCCATAAGACATGGTTCTTTTCATTTGCGTCTCTCCTTTTTCAGTGATGATGTCAGCCAGACGAAAGCGGGCGATTCGGTAAATTTCTATAAGGGCCTGCTGGAACTCCGTTTCTCGTTCGCTCTCAAGCCTTGCCAGAAGGGCTTGGTGAATGTCCTGTTTCGTCTTTCCCTTCACCGCTAAAATAAAAGGAAAGCCGAAGCGATCATAATAGTGTTCATTCAGCTTGAGAAACTCCTCGTATTCCTGCTGTTCTAATTTGCTGAGCCCTGCGTTCTGCTGCTCTCGTACCGAGTCATCGCTCATTGTTTTCTTTGTTCCGAGCCGGGGATGCTTTTTGATTAAATCAAGCTGTGTCTCGCGATCCGCGGCTTTTACAATGCCAGTCATTTTGCGGTGAAGATCAGAAAGCGACGAAAACGGCCGTAGTGCTGCGGATCTCTCCGCAATCCATGAAGAGTGTTCAAAAATAGAGCCAAGTGTGTCTGTCAGTGTTTGTGTATCCATTTGGTTCAGGTCATCCATTGTGAACATTGGCATCTTCCTTTACGTTTTTATGTCTGTGCCATTCGGCTGTTTGGTTTGAAAAAAAGCGTGCAGTGCAATGGCCGTCAAACTGCCGATCACAATTCCGCTTCCTGCCAAGACAGAGGCCGCGCCCGGAAGAGATGAAAACAACGCGGGAACTGTTGTAGCGCCAAGCCCCAAGCTGACGGAAGAGGCGATAATCAGCAAGTTGCCTTGCGAATCAAGGTCAACGCTGGATAGCATTTTGATCCCGTAAGAAATGACCATGCCGAACATGACGATCATTGCGCCGCCGAGAACTGGGGTGGGGATCACTGTTGTCAGGGCCGCTGCTTTTGGAACCAGCCCGATCGCCATCAGCATGATTCCTGTAATGGCGATGACGTTGACACTTTTCAACTTTGAAAGCTGAACGATGCCGACATTCTGCGAGAAAGCTGTATAGGGAAACGCGTTAAATAATCCGCCCAGCAAAATCGCAAGGCCTTCTGCCCGGTAGCCTTTTTCCAGATCCTTCTCCGATAGCCTGCGGTTTGTGATATCGGCAAGCGCAAAGTAAACACCTGTCGATTCAACGAGGCTGACAATCACAACGAGAAGCATCGTGACAACAGCCGGCAGCTCAAAGGTTGGCGGTCCGAAATAAAACAGAGATGGAACATGAAGCCAAGACGCCTCCAAGACCTCAGAAAAATCGACCTTTCCCATGAAATATGCAGCCGCTGTTCCTGCGATAAGACCGAGCAAAATCGCTATGGAGCGGATAAAGCCTTTAAAGAAATAAAACAGCAATAAGATAAATGCTGTGACGCCAAACCCGAGGAGCACGTTGTCCAGTGAGCCGAATTCTTTGCTTCCTTCACCTCCGGCCAGGTTATTCATTGCCGTTGGAATCAGGCTGATGCCGATGATCATGACGACTGATCCGGTTACGACAGGCGGAAAAAAACGGACAAGCTTCCCGAAGAAGCCCGCGGCTAAGACGACAATCAGTCCTGCGGCGATAATGGCACCATATATCGCTGGGACACCGTAAGTGCTTCCGATGGAAATCATCGGGCCGACTGCGGTAAACGTGCATCCGAGCACAACGGGAAGGCCGATGCCGAAATATCGGTTTCTCCAGAGCTGCAAAAGAGTTGCCGCCCCGCACATAAACAAATCAATCGCGATTAAATACGTCAGCTGCCCCGCATTCAGCCCGATCGCTGCTCCGACGATCAACGGAACGAGAATGGCTCCCGCATACATGGCAAGCATGTGCTGAAGCCCCAGCATCATTAGCTGTAAGGCATTGTGCTGTTCCTTCATCTTTTTTACACCTCTTTTTCTAATGCGAGTGTATGTTCTAATACCGGAAGTTCTGTTTGCTGTGCTGTTAATTCTTTTTTGTCGCGCAAGCTGAAAAATAGATTCAAAAAGATGGCGGTCAGGCTTCCAATGATGGTGCCGTCACTGACCAGAATTCTAATCGGAGCGGGGAATTCAGCAAAAATCCCGGGGGCCGTGCTGGCGCCGATGCCGAGTGCGATTGAGCATGCGATGGTCAGGAGGTGGTATTGATTTTTGAGATCCGCTGTGCTGAGCATTTTGACGCCGGAGGCAATCACCATGCCGAACATGACGACGGTCGCGCCGCCAAGTACAGCAGCAGGAACGGCAGATGCAAGGGCGGCAATCTTCGGAATCAGTCCGAGACAGACAAGGATACAGCCTGCGGTAACGACGATGTTTCTTGTTTTCACTTTGGTCAGCTGCAATAAGCCGGCGTTTTGCGCAAAGGTATTATAAGGAAAGGCATTGAACAGCCCGCCGATGAGAATGGCGATTCCTTCCGCTCGATAGCCTTTGACGAGATCTTTGTCAGTTAAAGGTCTGCCGCATATCTTTCCGATTGCGTAAAAAACGCCGGTTGATTCCACAATAATGACGATTCCGACGATCAGCATCGTTAAGATCGGACCGATTTCAAACGCAGGGGCTCCGAAGTAAAAAGGCTTCGGGATTTGGAAGAACGGTGCTTCTGTAACAGAAGAAAAGCTGACTTTGCCCATGATCGCTGCTGCCGCTGTTCCGGCGGCGATGCCGATCAGAACGGACAGTGTTCGGGCAAATCCTTTGAGAAAGCGGTTGAGGACTAAGATCAGAACAAGGACACCGACAGAGAGAAGAAGGTTTTCGAGCGAACCGTATTCGGGGTTGGCGCTGCCGTTTATTTTTTCGCCGCCAGCCATATTTTTCACACCTGTCGGAACAAGTGAAAGGCCGATCAAGGTCACAACGGTACCTGTTACGACAGGAGGAAATAACACAGTCAGCTTGCCGAAAAAACGCGCAAACAAAAAGATGAACACACCGGCCGCAATGATGGAACCATAAATCGCGTGAATGCCGTAATTGCTGCCGATTGCAATCATTGGGGTGACGGCCACAAATGAACTGCCAAGCATGACGGGAAGCCCGATGCCGATGTATGTTCCGCGCAAGGTTTGCAAAAGCGTAGCGACGCCGCATGTTAACAGGTCAATCGCCAATAGGTAGGACAGCTGTTCAGTTGTTACATTCAGCGCCCTGCCGACAAGCAGGGGCACCAAAATCGCACCTGCATACATGGCGAGCACATGCTGCAGGCTAAGTGTAAACACCTTAAACGATCTTTTTTTCACTATAGTCCCTCCCTGTATGTGAACTTTAGTAACATGATATCGTGCCGATCGAGGGGTGTCATTGGATACAGTAGCTGAAAAAGACAGGTGTGATTGCTGAAAGTGACGAAAAATGATTCGTTTTGTAAGAAAATGTAACGAGCATTAGCTGATCAGCCGCTGCATACGTAAGGCAAGCCGCAAACGCATCGTTGTTTCAGGATCTTTTAAGCTTTTACCCAGAAGCTCTTCGCATTTTTCAAGGCGGTATATGACCGTATTGCGATGAACGTACAGACGCTTTGCCGTCTCTGAAATTTGGCAGTGTGTCTCTAAATAGACGGAAAGTGTATGAAGCAGGCTTTGATCCTCCTGCTGTTTTTCAGCGAGGCTCTGAAGCGTGGAGTTGTAAAATTTCTTCAAATCCTCAACCGGGAGCAAGCGCAGAAGCTCAGGCACATCTTTGGCGTGATACACCTGGATAAATGCGGTGCTTCTCGACAAATGCCCCGATTGCAGAGCATCAGAAGCTTCTGTGAAAGCGTCGGGAACATCAATGAGCTTTTGGCAGATATTGCTGATGCCAAAGGACACGGTTCGTTTAAATTGAGCGCTGACCTGTGTTTGGAACTGTTCTAAAAAGCTGATCACCGAGGCGTGCATTTCACTCCAGCTGTCTGTCGCTTCGATTAGAATAATGCCGACGTTTCCTTTCATAAAGAAGTGAGGCGGAAACGGGAAGGCTGATAATTCACCTTCAAGAAATTCGAATACGCTGTCGGAAGCGAGCTGATTTTCTGTAAAGCTGATTGATTCGTCATTGCGATCGAGTTTGCCGGCGATGCACATGTATTTTTGATCCCAGCGCAGCTTGAATTCTTTCGCCCGGTTTTTGATTTCGTCATCTGAAGAAAAGGTCCGCTCAATAAAATTGTTGAAAAACTCATTGCGGGCCCGCCGGCTGAACTGCTTCAGCGCATTTTCCTTCAGCAGTTCAAAGGAAATGACGTTGGCCGCTTGTTCAATCGTGAGGATCAATCCTTTGTCGCCTGCCTGCACCATGTCCGGTATCAGCAGGTAGCCGCAGTTTTTTTCGTGATTATAAATAGGCAGGACAGAATATGTTTTCTGATCTGAGATTGTAGAGAAACAAGTGAAAAATGGCCCGGATACGGTATTCAGGGTGCCTTTCAGCTTTTCGGTCTCAACTGAAATCTGATGAGACGCAGACAGCATTTTGGCATGCTGGTCAAGCAGCAGCACGGGAAGCTGAAGGAGGTCTGACACCTTTTTGAGGAGGGATTGCAGCCCCTTGCCGCTCATAATGTGGTTTGTGAATTTTTTGTGCGCGTAAATAGCTTGCTGCAGCTCGTTAGAACGCATATCGAGAATATGGCTGAGTGTGGCATTCACAATATCGCCGAGTCGGATGTGTTCCGGAAGCTCAATGATCGGAAACGCATATGAATCGGCCAGTTCGATGATTTCCTTCGGGATATCTTCCAGATAGCGCTTTGTTTTAATGCCGAGGCCCGCGCAGCCGCGTTTTGCCATTTGCCGAATCAGTTCAGATAATTGATGCGGGTGATCCTTCAGGTGATAGGCGGTGGTGACGAGCAATTCATTCTTATGCAAAAAGTCTGCGATATCCGGAGCGTCCATCATATTGACATGCTGAACCTCTCTTTCCCCTCCTGCTTTTCCAGCGATTAAATTGGCGTTTTTAAAAGCCGGTATTTTCATCACATCAAAAATATTCATAGCGCATTCTCCTTTTCTATAAAAACATTGGTTAAGGTGAATAATTTTCAATAGGAATTCTAGCGGTTTTGCTGATGTAATACGATCATAGTAGCAGTAAACTGTTGAAAATAGAACTGGTTGTGTTACATAAACTGACATGAAAAATCGTCATCCTTACATGGGGGGATCAATATGGCTTACGATATGGTGATAAAAGGTGCGAAGGCAGTTACGCCAGATGGCGTTATAGAAGCTGATATTGCAGTTCAAAACGGTGTCATTGCCGAGATAGGTTCTGACATTGAAGCAAGCGGGACGGAAATCATCCAGGCAGACGGGAAATACGTGTTTCCTGGTGTGATAGATTGCCATGTTCATTTTAATGAACCGGGCAGGGAGGATTGGGAGGGGTTTGAAACAGGTTCTCAAATGATGGCCGCAGGCGGTTGCACCACCTATTTTGATATGCCGCTCAACTGTATTCCATCAACCGTGACGGCAGAGCATCTTCTCGCAAAAGCTGAGCTAGGCAGGCAAAAATCTGCCGTGGATTTTGCGCTATGGGGCGGCCTTGTGCCAGGCCATATCGAGGACATCCGTCCGATGGCTGAAGCGGGAGCGATCGGGTTTAAAGCGTTTTTATCAAAGTCAGGCACTGATGAGTTCCGCTCTGTTGATGAACGGACATTGCTCAAAGGCATGGCAGAAATCGCGGCTGCAGGAAAAATCCTCGCTCTCCACGCGGAAAGTGACGCGATTACAAGCTACTTGCAGATGGTTTTGGCCAATAAAGGAAAGGTGGACGCGGATGCGTACGCCGCCTCCCGCCCGGAGGAAGCAGAAGTTGAAGCGGTGTATCGCACGATTCAGTATGCGAAGGTGACAGGTTGTCCGGTTCATTTTGTCCATATCAGCACGGCGAAAGCGGTCCGGCTGATCAGAGAGGCGAAACAGGAAGGTCTTGATGTTTCGGTTGAAACATGCCCGCATTATGTCTTGTTCAGCCATGACGATTTACGGCAAAGGGGCTCTGTCGCAAAATGCGCGCCTCCGCTCCGGTCGCTGCAATCAAAAGAGACGCTGATCGAGACGCTCATTGCCGGGGACATTGACATGGTTTCCTCAGACCATTCCCCCTGCCGTCCATCCTTGAAGCGGGAGGATAACATGTTTTTATCATGGGGCGGAATCAGCGGCGGGCAGTTCACTTTATTAGGAATGCTGGAACTGGCGCTTGAGCATCAGATTCCATTTGAAACCATCGCAGAATGGACAGCGGCGGCCCCTGCAAAACGATTCGGCCTTCAGAAAAAAGGGCGGCTTGAGGCGGGGTGTGATGCAGATTTCGTGCTCGTCAGCATGGAGCCGTACACTGTTACAAGAGAATCGATGTTTGCAAAGCATAAAAAAAGCATTTACGAAGGACATACATTTCCCTGCAGCATTTCGGCCACTTACAGCAAAGGCCGGTGCGTGTACAATGATGGGGAAAAAGTCACTGAAATTGACGGAGCTCTGGTCGTTCCTTCGTAAGCCCGGCGGATTTTACCGCCGGGTTTTTTGATTTCCTCCGTTCTAGTTTTTAAAATCTCATCAACGTGGTATCTTTTTTAAAAAAGGAGGCGGAGGCAATGGAACATGTCAAATACATACTTAAGCAATCCTGGTCGCGTCATTCGAGCTCTAAATGGACGGAAGAATGCCCGTCATGCGGCCAATGCGGCGTGACGGCATTGGTGATTCAAGACCATTTCGGCGGCACGATTTTCAAAACAAAAGTCGGTGAGAGCTGGCATTTTTACAACAGCATCAATGGTGTGATGTACGATTTTACGAGTGAGCAGTTTCAGGCGCCTATTGAATATCAGCATATTCCTACCTCAAGAGAAGAGGCGTTTTTAGATACGAATGAGGAACAATATCAGCATCTTCGTTCTGCATTTTCCCGCCATATGAACAGCATTTCCAAGGAAACCTGAAAACACGTGTGATAAACTGGAAGAGAGGTGAATGAGTGTGATTTATATCGGACTGACGGGGTGGGGGGATCATGACAGCATCTATCCGCCGAAAACGGCCAGCCAGAAAAAATTGCAGGCCTATTCCTCCCATTTTCCGATCGTGGAATTAGACGCGAGCTTTTACGCGATTCAGCCGGCGCGCAATAATGAAAAGTGGGTGAAGGAAACGCCCGAAACCTTCCAATTTATCGTGAAAGCATATCAGGGCATGACAGGGCATCAGCGCGGCGAAATTCCCTTTGACTCAAAAGAGGAGATGTTTGATGCGTTTAAGGTGTCTCTAACGCCATATTTACATAGCAATAAGCTCGCCATGGTGCTGTTTCAATTTCCGCCTTGGTTTGACTGCAAGAAGGAGAATGTCGCCTATTTGAGATGGTGCAAGCACCAAATGGGAGATATCCCTTGTGCGCTTGAATTCAGAAACCGTTCCTGGTTCTCGCCGCCATTTTATGAGCAGACGCTTTCATTTATGAAAGCGGAAGGCTGGATTCACAGTGTCTGTGATGAACCGCAAATCGGAGAAGGCAGCGTTCCGACCGTGTTGCGCGCGACCGATGAAAACAAAACGCTCGTCAGGTTTCACGGACGCAACAAGCAGGGCTGGATGAAGCCTGATGGCGGGAAAAACTGGCGGGAGGTCAGGTACTTATACCGCTACAACCAACAGGAGCTGGAGGATTGGAAAAAGCACCTGAATGAATTGCAGCAGCAATGTAAGGATGTTTTTGTCCTGTTCAACAACAATTCCGGCGGTGACGCTGCGGATAATGGCAAGCAGATGCTTGAACTGCTTGATATCGAGTACAGCGGACTTGCTCCGAGACAGCTCGATTTATTTTAGAAAAGAGGTTTTGATTGATGTCGTTTGTGATTTTGGTCGTACTGGGATTAATCGCAGGTACGGTAGGAAGTCTGATCGGGCTTGGCGGCGGAATTGTCATTGTGCCATCTCTGATGTTTTTAAGCACAGTGACGCAGCTGTTTCAGGATGTGACGCCGCAGGTTGCGATTGGAACTTCGCTTTTGGTCATTATTTTTACGGGCCTTTCTTCAACTTTGGCTTATATTAAATATAAAACCGTTGATTATAAGAGCGGGCTCATTTTCTTTATCGGTTCGGGTCCCGGCAGCATGATCGGGGCTTACGTGTCAAAGCTGTTCAATTCAAACTCGTTTTCCGTTTGGTTTGGCATTTTTATGATTCTGATTTCATTATCCTTAATGCTGAAAGCGAAAGCCCGGCCAATCAACAAAGCGCACAAAGGAATTATCCGGACATTTCAGGATGATGCCGGTGAGCCTTATACGTACTCATATCAGGCCTCTGTCGGTATTGCCATTGCCTTTGTTGTCGGTTTTTTAGGCGGACTTTTCGGTATAGGCGGCGGATCACTGATGGTTCCGGCGATGATGCTGTTATTTCTGTTTCCGCCGAAGGTTGCGGTGGCAACGTCCATGTTTATTATTTTCCTGTCTTCTATGACAGGGTCTGTTTCACATATGATTTCCGGGCACGTCAATTGGCTGTACGCCCTCGCGCTTGTGCCCGGCGCTTGGTTCGGCGGAAAGCTTGGCGCCGCCATCAACAGAAAAATGCAGACGAAAACGATCGTTATGATCATGCGGATCGTATTGATTTTGATCGGCTGCCAGCTCATTTATGAAGGCATTTTCAGCTGAACGATTAGGGAGAGATATTATGAAGGAGAAGCTCCGCTTATATCATACAAATGATTTGCACAGCCATTTTGAAAACTGGCCGAAAATTGTAGATTATATCGAGCAGAAAAGAAAAGAGCATCAGTCAGACGGCGAAGAGACGCTCGTTTTTGATATTGGCGATCATCTAGATCGTTTTCAATTCGTGACAGAGGCGACATTCGGAAAAGCGAATGTCGATCTCTTAAACCGCCTTCACATTGATGGAGCGGCGATCGGCAATAACGAAGGGATTACGCTTCCGCATGAAGAGCTTGCTGCCTTATATGATCATGCTGAATTTCCTGTCATCGTCTCTAACCTGTTTGATAAAAATGGAAACCGTCCGTCCTGGGCGGTGCCTTACCATATCAAATCATTGAAAAACGGTATGTCCATTGCTTTCTTAGGTGTAACTGTGCCGTATTATCCTGTTTATGACAAGCTGGGGTGGACAGTAACGGATGCCCTTGAAAGCATAAAGGAAACCATTCTGGAAGTGAAAGGGCAGGCTGATATTATCGTTCTGCTGTCACATTTAGGCATTCTTGATGATCAGGCAGTGGCTGAAGCGGTGCCTGAGATTGATGTAATCCTCGAATCACATACCCATCATTTGCTCGAAGATGGACAAGTGGTTAATGGGGTACTGCTGGCCAGCGCCGAGAAATACGGGCATTATGTCGGCTGTGTAGAAATCACGGTGGACAGCGTACAGCGAAGCATCATCAGCAAAACGGCTTCTGTGCAGAACATGGCGGAATGGACAGGAGAATCCGCAGAAACAAAAGTGTTTCTCAATGAAAAAGAACGTGAAGCCGAGGAGAAGCTGTCCGATGCCGTTGCAGAGCTTGCACAAGATGCTGAGGTGAAGTGGTTTGAAGAATCAGAGCTGCCTTTGCTTTTAGCATACGCCTTAAAGGAATGGTGCGAGACGGACATTAGTATGGTCAATTCAGGTGTCATTCTCGGTCCGCTAAAAGCAGGTCCTGTGACAAAGCTGGATCTGCACCGCATCTGTCCGCATCCGATCAACCCGGTGGCTGTCCGCCTGACGGGAGAAGAATTGAAGGAAACCATTGTCCATGCCGCTTCCGAACAAATGGAGCAGCTCCGGATCAAAGGACTCGGCTTCCGCGGAGAAGTGATGGGGAAAATGGTGTATGCCGGCGTTGAGGTAGAAACGAAACGGCTCGATGACGGGATCACCCACGTCACTCGGATCACGCTGAACGGGGAAGATATTGAAAAACATAAACAATACTCCGTTGCGGTGCTTGATATGTTTACGCTCGGCAAACTGTTTCCGTTGATTCGCGACGCTGCAGAAAAAGAATATTTTATGCCGGAATTTTTGCGGGATCTGCTTGCTTGGAAGCTTGCGCAATAAGGCAGTCAGCCCACAACAAGCTGTGCCCTTCATCATAAAGTGATGAATGAAGGGAGTGGTTGACGTGGTAAACCTGACACCGATCATGATAGAAGGACAGCCTTTTACAGCTGTGACAGTAAAGCTTCCCAAAACGAATTTTATGGCCGTCGCCAATGATCACGGATATATTATGTGCGGTGCGCTGGATGTGGCGCTGCTGAATGAAAAATTAAAGGAGCGCGGCATTGTGGCGGGACGCGCAGTTGGTGTCCGCACCATTGACCAGCTGTTAGACGCACCTTTAGAATCCGTCACGTACGCCGCGGAAGATCTTGGCATTCAAGTCGGCATGAGCGGCAGAGAAGCGCTTTTAAAAATGGTGAAATAAAATAAATTGGCCCCGGCTATTACTATGTCCCCTCTTACAAGCATACATTGTGATATGTAAGGGGGGATTTTCTTGCCAAGATATCGCGGCCCTTTTCGCAAGAGAGGACCTTTGCCTTTCCGTTACGTGATGCTCCTGTCCGTTGTCTTTTTTATCCTGTCAACAACGGTCAGCCTTTGGATGATCAATGGCTCGATCAAACCTGTTTTAATGGACATCGGCGAGATGGAAACGAAGCGTATAGCGACAGAGGTGATCCAGGATTCGATTGAGGACTATATGTCTGATAGTGAAAATATGAAAGATATGTTTCAAATGAATTCTGATGAAAACGGAAACTTAACGACAATCGATTTTAATACACAGGTTGTAAACAGTGTGAAAACAAAAGTGACAAAGCAGCTTCAGGCTCATTTGAAAGAGATGGAAACCCATACCGGACACAGCGGCGCCAGTGAAAACATTATGATCAACATTCCGCTGGGACAGGTAACCGGCAACAGCCTTCTTGGAAACCTCGGGCCGAAAATCCCGGTCCGGTTCAATTTAATCGGTGACGCTTTTACAGATGTCAAAACCAAAATCAAGCCGTATGGCATAAATAACGCACTTATTGATATCAGCATCTTTGTCGAAATTAAAGTGAAGGTCATCATTCCATTTGCCAGCAAAACCGCTGTCGTCACAAATAATGTTCCTGTATCGATTAAAGCAGTGCAGGGCGAAGTGCCGCAGTTTTATAATGGAAGTGGCGGCTCGGGTGTCACGCCTTCTGTCCAGCTCCCGAGCAGCAAAGAAGAAGACGGTGCTGATTCAAAAAAAGAAAAAAGCAGCAAATAAGCCGCCTGTCGAAGAGGCGGCTTTTTGTTACTTCTTTTTTTGGTATTCATATCGCTCCCACGCCCTCAAATGCGGGTATGGATCAAATGACCATTCGGTTCTTCCGTTATCTTTGTACATGCCATAGTGCAGATGCGGCGGGAACTTCCCGGCGGTTCCCGGCGGGCCGTATCCGGAGCTGCCGACTGATCCGATCACTTGGCCAGGCTCAACGATTTGTCCTGTTTTAATCCCTTTGGCAAACCCATTGAGATGGGCAAAATAATGATACGTATTGTTAATGTCCCTGATGCCGATTCTCCATCCTCCGAAGCGGTTCCAGCCCTTCATTTCAACTACGCCGTAACATGTGGATTTGACAGGAAGGCCGTAATGGGCAAAGATATCCGTACCTTCATGAATCCGCCTTCCACCGAAGCCGCGGGCATCTCCCCACGTGCTTCGGTAGCTGTAATCGGTTCTGATCGGAAGCGGGAATGCATGCTCGCCCAGATCAATATGGCCGTAGGCTTTAAACAGCTTCATGAATTCAGATATAATCCCCACTGTCTGATCACGCCGGTAATAATTCCAAAGCCCGATCCGGATGTTGTCTTCATCTGTGCCATACGACAGTAAGTATTGGCTGAACGTATACAAGATATCTTCATCGTTGCTGACCTCGGCTTTCCCGTCTCCATCGCCATCCATTCCGATTCCGTCAAACACTTTAATGCTTAACGGCGCATCGTCTTTCGGATTCGGGTTTTCAGGCCCGCTCCAGATGTCATCGGGTATATAGATGCTGATGATTCCCGCCTTTTCAGGCAGATCTTTCCGGTTGCTCCGCACGTTTTCTTCGTATTGATCAACAGCGGCGAGCGCATACCAAGGGATCTGCGTCACAGCTTCGATTTTATGATATAATTCCATCCGTTTCGACAGCACTGGATCTGAAAGTTTTTTTCCAGACACAGAAGGCTCAAATGCAAACAAAAGGAGAAGAAGAGCGGATAACAAAACTTTCACAAAATAATCTCCTTTCATATTGAATACACATAGTTTGCGGCAACCCGGCTTAAAAATGTCAGTAATCATCTTCCCTTGTCGAGAAATTTTTCCTATGTTAAAGTGTCTAAAGAAAAGACTTTCTTTAGTTAGAAAAACATTATTTTTGTTGCAGAACTAAAACCTGCACCTTTCTCGTTTTCAGAATGTTTCGTGTCAGA
>NZ_JAVAXX010000075.1:0-24877 GCF_042709275.1 Bacillus sp. LR_5
TCCTCATCCAGAATGTAAAGTTTCTGAACGGCTTAGCCACGCATCAAGTGTTCTGTTGAATAACATCGGTTCAGCCAGCGGTGGCCGATCCCCGGATAGGCTGAAAATAGCTGATTTGCTGTTCCCACATCCAGCCGCTGACACCCCCGCCATCAATAAAGACCATGCGCCAAGGATAGTGTACCCTGATTCTGTTATATGAAGAATCAATAGTCTCCCCCATCCTTCTCCTTATTTCACAGTTTATCATGAAACCACTGACAGGAAAAAATGTAAAGTAAAGTTAATCCCTAACCGATATAGCAAGCAGAAGGGAGTCTGACACATGAACAAACTGATACAGCTTGCTTTATTTTTCACATTGATAGTAACCGGTTGCTCGAATAGCAGCACATCTTCCGAACCAAAAGCTGAAACGGTTAAGACAGCCGTAGCATTTAACCAAAAGGAACTAGAGCTGAAAAAACTAAAACCCGTTTCATTGGAAATGAAGTTTGAAAGTCCGCTCGCTGCTGAATTAGGAAAGCTGAAAGCAAAAGAAGAAGCAGAGAAACAAAGACAAATCGAGGCCGCAAAAAAACGTGAAAAAGAGCGAGAGGCGAAACGAAAGAAACAGCAGGAGGAAGAAGCGGAGAGACAGCGATTAGCGGAAGCTGAAAGACAAGCTGAGCTTGAAAGACAGAGACAGGCAGCAATCCAAAAAGAGCAGGAAGAGAATGCTGAAAAAAAGCGGCAATCGCAAGCACAACGGCAGCAGACCGAAGCACACTCATCTAATAGCCAACATGCACCACCTTCCTCGAAACAGACAGATGATACCATTCAACAGCCGGCTTCAGAGCTTCCTAATGACGATGGCTATGGTTATGAAGAACGAAAAAAATGGCATGACGATCAAGTGGAATGGGGCATTAAACAAGGATATATCGATCCCGAAGACGCACCATAAAATAGAAAAAGCCAAGGCTTTCAGCCTTGGCTTATCCTCCGATCAGCTGCACGAACACAGGAATGACAAGAACCGTTACCACTCCTACTACGACAACCGCAATACTTGCCATCGCAGCTTCGACTTCTCCCATCTCGATCCCGACGGCTACACCGAGTGCATGTCCGGACGTTCCGAGAGCCAATCCTTTAGAAATGGTATTCTTTACTTTAAACACCTTCAAGAACAATGCTCCGAGCGCATAAACAATTACAGCGTTAAAGATGACCGCAAAGGCAGTGATGTCGCTGATGCCTCCAATGTCTTTTGATAGAGGAAGCGCAATTGCCGTTGTAGCCGCCTGCGGAAGCATGCTTTTCATCACTGCCGCATCAAGGTGAATACCTTTTGCGAGCAAATAAACAATCGTGACAGAGCAGATAGAGCCGACAATAATGGAGGACATGATTTGCCACCAGTATTTTTTCAGCTTATCTCTTTGTTTGTAAAGAGGAATTGCAAAAGCGATCGTCGCCGGTTCAAGGAAAAACTTAATGATTTCTCCCCCGTTATTATAGTCCGCATAGGAAAAACCGCCAATTTTTAAAAATGCGATCCCAAGCACCATGGCAACAAACAAAGGAGTGAAAAGGAAGAAGCCTTTCGTTTTCTTAAATAAAAAGGTGCCGATGCCGAATGCAGCAAGTGATACGACAATTCCGAAATAAGGACTCATTGTGCTTTCCATCTGATGAACCTCCTGTTTCCTTAATGGTGAACGAGTTCTTTATTGTTCTGCGGACTTTGCACTGTTTTTGTTTTCATGTCCGCTGCGGATTTGCGTTTTCCGCTCAGCGAAAGAATCAGCTGAGAAAACAATCCTGTAGCCCCTAGCAAAATGATCGTTGCGAGCAGAATGACAAGAACAATTTGCAAACCGTATTGCTGCATCACACCTAGCGAATTCATAACAGATATACCTGACGGGACAAATAAAAACCCGATCAGAGAGGTTAAAGACGTTCCGAGCGTTTCTACTTGTTCCAATTTAATGACTTTCAAACATAATAGAAGAAATAATAAGACCAACCCTACAACCGATGCCGGGATAGGTATCGGGACAATAGCTGCAATCATATTCGAAACCAGCATAATGACGGCAAAAATAAATGCTTGTGTTAAAAACCCGTACACTTTTTTAGCACTCATTTTCTTCACCTCTTTCTCTTTGGTACCCTCATTATAAATAAGAATCCCCTGTTATGAAGCGCTTACAAGATAACATGCCGAATAGCGGGACTGAGTTGCAGAATCAAATGGCTGAAATGCAAAAAGCCGCCCATCAAATATGGAGCAGCTTTTTCAATTCCTTTGCATATGTCCGGCTGACCGGTATTTTTGATCCGTCTTTCATGATCAGATTGTACGTTGAATTAAACCACGGCTGAATTTCTTTAATATATTCGGTATTGACGACAAAGCTTCGATGGACGCGGATAAAGTCAGCATCAGGCAGCTTTTTCTCAATCACAACGAGCGTATCGCTGACCGAATAAGATGTATCGAAGGTTTTTACATTGACATGACCATCTTCCGTCCCAGCATAGATAATGTCCTTCGTATCTATGATTACAATTGATTCTCCGACAGATAGCGCGAGTTTATGCTGGCCGGCATGGCTGTTCTGTTCTATTTCAACGATATCCCGATTTACTTTTTTATATTTTTTCAGCGTTTGCTGAATTCTTTCCTCATCGAAAGGCTTAGTTAAATAATCAAGAGCGTCCACCTCAAACGCTTTGAGCGCATATTGGTCATACGCTGTCGCAAATACAACAGCAGGAGGATGCTTCATTTTTTTCAATCGCTTTGCGATATCAAAACCGTTTTCTCCGGATAAATCAACGTCTAAAAACAGCAAATCAGGTTTTTGATCCATCATTTGGTCAAAAGCAGATTCGATATTTTCCGCTTCATTGATTTCTATTTCCTCATTGGTCCGCTTGAGCAAGTAAGCCAGTTCATCCCTTGCCAGCATCTCATCATCAACTATTAACACCCTGAGCATGTTCTTCTCCCTCTTTCATCTGTTGCATTGGCACTCGAAAGGAAACCTCTGTCCCTTTCTGAACCTCACTCCTGATATTCAGTGCGGCTTGCTGTCCGAATAAACCGACCAGCCGCTGATTCAGGTTATAAAGCGCTGTACCGGTTCCCTCCTTAGACGGAAACGGTTTCTTTCCCAGCTCCGGCAGGATGTCCGGCGGAATTCCCCGTCCGTTATCCGTCACCTTCATATAGACGAATGTATCATCAGATAAGACACAGACCGTAACTTTACACATGTCTTGTTTTTTCGGAAACGCATGACGAAGCGCGTTTTCCACAAGCACCTGTAAAACAAACGGAGGGATTTCAATCTGTTCCAGCCTGCTGTCGATATTCAGCTCAATCTTATATTTCCCGGGAAAACGCGCCTGTTCTAATGATAAATAGGCGTGGAGGTGGTTCAGCTCCTTTGAGAGCGGAATCAGCAGCTGTCTCGCTCCTTGAAGGTTTGAACGAAAATAAACACTGAGCTGCAATAAGAGCTTACGTGTTTTTTCAACATCCGTGCGGCATAACGCAGAAATCGTATTGATCGCATTAAATAAAAAATGCGGATTCACCTGTGCTTGAAGCGCTTTGATTTCAGCATCCTTGAGAAGCTTGCTTTGCAGCTCTGCTTCCCCAAGCTCAAGCTGTGTCGAAAACAGCATGGCCAGCCCCTCAGCAAGCTCCTCCTCTACTTGGCTCAGGCCAGCCGGGTTTTTAAAATACATTTTTAAAGTGCCGATTGTATTGCCGTTTGATGTCAGCGGCAGGACAATCGCCGCATGCAAAGGACATTCAGAATGCGTGCATTCAATCTCTTCCTGGGAAATCGCCTTCATGATTTGCCCTGTTTTTATCACCTTTTTGGACAGGCCGGTGATCAAGCTTTTTGATGGGATGTGGTGATCCATTCCCGCGCCGACATGCGCAAGGATCTTCTCATTGTCAGTGAGAGACACCGCATCTGTTCCGGTCAGCTTATGGATAATAGCCGCCACACTTTTACAGGAGTTTTCGTTTAGACCTTGGCGAAAAAAAGGAAGCGTCTGGTCAGCAATTGTCAGCACTCTGTGCGTTTCAAGCGCCCTTGCCTGCTCTTCCTTGCGGATGATCGCTTGAATAATCGACAGGAAAATAAAACTGCCTGTTCCGTTGATGAGTATCATCGGAATCCCGATCATGCTGACAAGCTCCCAAGCGTCACTGAATGGCTTCGCCATCAGCAAAATAATCACCATCTGCAGTGACTCCATGCCGATTCCCACAAGAGCGGCGATACGCGGTGTCGGCATTCGGTACCGCTTCGTAAAATACCTGCCGATCAAGCCTGCAAGAACACCCGCTAAAACGGATGATACCGCACAGCTTAAGGCCGTGCTGCCGCCGAGCGAAAAACGGTGCAGGCCTGCCAGTATACCGATCCCCGCTCCTACAAACGGACCTCCGAGAAGGCCTCCGATTTCCACGCCCAAAATACGGGTATTCGCGATAGAGCCCGACGGATCTATCGCAAACACCCAGTCATTGTTTACAATCATATTTTTTTGAATTTCGATACCTGTATAATTGCTGATGATACTGAAGAGAGAAAAAATAGAGATTAAAACCACTTTTCCTTTATAGCCGTCCTGATTTTGCAAAGCTTGTCTGAAAAGCTTCGTATGGGCGAGAATGAAGCCCAATATAACGATAATCCCTACCCTCTCAAGCATCATAATCATTAAATGAATCATGCATGTCACCTGTTCTTTCCGTTTTCATTCTAGCATGTTTTCGTTTCACGGCTGACTGTTTTTTTAAAATCGTCTGAAAACATATTTCACAAGGCTTTTATCTATTGTAAAATAAAATGTGAGCCTTTTGGCAGAAAGATTTGAATCTGAAGCAGAGGAGAAGATCATGAAAGCCGTATTTTTTGATTTAGACGATACACTACTTTGGGACGAAAAAAGCGTCAGAACAACATTTGCAGAAACTTGTTTACAGGCGGAGAAAAAATATGGCCTTGACCCGCAGGCATTCGAAGCAGCTGTTCGCGAAGCGGCGAGAGAATTGTACATGTCATATGAGACGTATCCATATACAGTGATGATCGGCATTAACCCGTTTGAAGGACTGTGGTCCAATTTCTCCGAACCGATCAGTGAAGGCTTTCAGAAGCTGAACAAGATTGTGCCGGAGTACAGAAGAAACGCATGGACAAACGGACTGAAAGCGCTTGGCATCGATGATCCTGCATATGGCGAATACTTGGGAGAGTTTTTCGCGGCAGAGCGCAGAAAACGTCCTTTTGTATATGATGAAACATTTGCTGTACTCGATCAATTAAAAGGCAAATATGAATTGCTGCTTTTGACAAACGGCGATCCGAGTCTGCAAAAGGAGAAGCTCGCCGGCGTGCCTGAACTCGCACCTTATTTCAATGAAATCGTCATCTCGGGCGCTTTCGGAAAAGGGAAACCGGATGTTTCAATTTTTGAACACTGCCTTAAGCTGATGAATATTGAAAAAGACGATGCGATCATGGTCGGCGATAATTTGAATACTGATATTTTAGGCGCTTCAAGAGCCGGTATCAAAACTGTTTGGATTAATCGGACAGATAAGAAAAACGAAACCGATGTGACGCCTGATTACATCATCAGCAGCCTTCATGATTTGTTTCCTATATTAGAGAAATAAAAAAAGCATGATCTCTTCAATGAGATCATGCTTTTTTATGTTATTTTTTCGCTTCAGATACTGCCTTTTTCACAAAATCATCTAGTGAAATGGTTTCAGAGTTCTGCTCTCCGTACTTACGGACGTTTACCGCTCCGTTTTCTGCTTCTTGGTCACCGACCACAAGCATGTACGGAATTTTTTGCATTTGCGCTTCGCGAATTTTGTAGCCAATTTTTTCATCGCGGCTGTCGACTTCTACACGCAGGCCTTCACGCTGCAGGCGTTCCTGCACTTTTTTCGCGTAGTCTAAATGCACAGCCGGAGATACCGGGATGACTTGGAACTGAACCGGTGCAAGCCATGTTGGCAGCGCGCCTTTGTGTTCTTCGATTAAGAAGGCAACAAATCGTTCCATTGTTGATACGACACCTCTGTGAATAACAACCGGACGGTGCTGCTTGCCGTCTTCACCGATATAGGTTAGATCGAAACGTTCAGGCAATAAGAAGTCAAGCTGAACCGTAGACAATGTTTCTTCTTTGCCAATCGCTGTTTTCACCTGAACATCAAGTTTAGGGCCGTAGAATGCCGCTTCACCTTCTGCTTCGTAATAGTCATGGCCGATTTCGTCCATTGCCTCTTTCAGCATGGATTGTGCTTTGTTCCACATTTCATCGTCATCAAAATATTTCTCTGTATCTTCCGGATCACGGTAAGACAGACGGAATGTGTAATCACTTAAACCGAAATCTTCATATACATCCTGGATTAAACGGACTGTACGGATAAACTCATCCTTAATTTGATCCGGGCGCACAAAGATGTGTGCATCATTTAACGTCATGCCACGTACGCGTTGAAGCCCTGACAGCGCACCTGACATTTCATAGCGGTGCATCGTTCCCAGCTCCGCAATACGAATCGGAAGCTCGCGGTAGCTGTGAATGTCTTGTTTGTAAATCATCATATGGTGCGGGCAGTTCATTGGACGCAACACAAGGGTTTCATTGTCCATTTCCATCGGAGGGAACATGCCTTCTTGATAATGATCCCAGTGTCCTGATGTTTCATACAGCTCTTTGCTCCCAAGCACAGGTGTGTATACATGCTCATAGCCGAGGCTGATTTCTTTATCAACAATGTAGCGCTCGATGACGCGGCGGATTGTCGCGCCTTTTGGCAGCCAAAGCGGCAGGCCTTGTCCGACTTTTTGAGAGTTCGCAAACAGCTTTAATTCTTTGCCGAGCTTTCTGTGGTCACGCTCTTTCGCTTCTTCAAGCATGCGAAGATGCTCTTCAAGATCAGCTTTTTTGAAGAAAGCTGTGCCGTATACGCGCTGAAGCATTTGGTTGTTGCTGTCACCGCGCCAGTATGCGCCTGCAAGGCTTAACAGCTTAAACTCTTTGATTTTTCCGGTTGAAGGAACGTGCACGCCGCGGCACAGGTCAAAGAATTCGCCTTGCTCATAGATCGAAACGGTTTCTCCTTCAGGAATGGCATCCAATAGTTCAAGCTTCAGGTCGTCGCCGATTTCTGCAAAACGGGCTTTCGCTTCTTCACGGCTGACTTCTTTTCGAACGATCGGGAGGTTCGCATTGACGATTTTTTTCATTTCTTTCTCGATTTTCGGCAGATCCTCCGGTGTAATCGCTTCTTCCATTTCTACATCGTAGTAAAAACCGTTTTCGATGACCGGACCGACACCGAATTTGACATCTTTATAAATGCGTTTAATCGCTTGAGCAAGCAAGTGAGCCGTACTATGGCGCATAATTTGAAGACCTTCTTCTGAGCCTTCAGTAATGATTTCCACTGTACCGTCTTCATTGATCGGTGTTCTCAAATCGATTTCTTTTCCGTTCAGTTTTCCGGCTAATGATTTTTTCTTTAATCCCGGACTGATGGATGCCGCGATATCTTCTGTTGTTGTTCCTTTCGCAAACTCCTTGACTGCTCCATCAGGAAATGTGATTTTTACCATATCTGACATCTATGTCACTCCTTTTTTGCATATAAAAACCCCGCCCCCTATGAAAGGGACGAGGTTGAATAAACGGAATCGTGGTTCCACCCTTTTTTCCGCAAAGCCAATACTCCGGCAACTGCGGCTCTAAGCTCTGTAACGGGAGTTCCCGTCAGCCATTACTGCTCCTTTAAAGGGGTTCACAGCTGAAGTTCAAAGGCGGTAAAGTGAATGGTCCTTAGCTGGGAAGCTTGCAGCCGGGGCTTCCCTCTCTTTGAGCCGGTATCATTCCTTCGTGTCCTTATCAATACGTGTGTCTTTCTTAATCTCCTATGTATTATAAATTGTTCAATCCAAAAAATCAACACGATCGTATTTCCTTTTTTCAAACCGACAGCCTTATATATACAGGCTGCCGGCCCTTATCCTTCTGAGTGCTTTACCGGTATTTCTGCACCTGAAAAAGCGTGCAGCGGAAGCATTTCCATTCTCTCTTGAAATACGTTTTGAATGGTCCTTGCCATCATGTGCTCGGGCTGGTCGGTGTAAAGCACCACTTCATCAGGCGCAATGGAAATCAGCGGCGCGAGCAAATGAGAATCAATGTACATAGGATGATCGCGGACAAATCGCCTGTCTATGTATTTCATTTTTTCCCGTTCCGGCACATAGCGCAGTTCCCATAATGTAAATGAACCATCATGGACAATATGCACCTTTTTGATTCGCGGCTGTTTTGCTGTTACATAGTCTCTGAGTGTTTGAATAAAGTTTTGATATTCCTGTTCCATCTTATATTCATCTATCGCCGCTTCCGTAATGTCTCTAAGCTGCTTGTAGTATTGTCCGAGTCGGAAGGTCTGAAAGGAACGAATGGAAAATAAGCCTTCCTCTAAACAAATCGTTTGGAGTTCATCCAAAATTGATTGTTTCCGCGAAAGCTTTAGCGGCTCAAACGGCAGATCGTCCGCTTCTCCTTCAATAATACTGTGTGCGAGCTGAAGGATTTGCTGCTGTTCATCCTGGTCCGTGAAGCAGTATGTTCCCTCAATCAATGACAGCATATGCTCGTCTTCTTTGCATTCTAAAAAAAACTTGACCAGAATCGGCTCCATAAAATGCTGAATAGAGAAAGCCGGCTTAGCTTTTTCAATCCCGATTTTCCGTATGCCTTCACGGACAATGATATTGTTCCGATCGTCCGAATGCTGAATGAGATGTAAAAAAGCGGCTGCATCATGGTCATCTTCAAAGATTATTTCAAGCATGTTTGTCCCCCCTTACGGCATCTGTTACAAGTATATGGGGGATGTTTTTAAAATAGACGTAAAGGTCATTGGCAAATCTTAATTTGATTCTTGGAACAAGTTTTGCATTTTCTTTCTGAAGATGAACGGCAGCGAGATAAACACGATATACAAAGCGAGCACCATAAAGAAAGCGGGCAGATTGCCAGCCAAAAAGCTCGCACCCAGCACATTAAGCGCAATGGTCCCAGGGATGATTCCCGCGGCCGTCGCCGCAAAATATGGCAGCGCTTTGACATTGGAAAGACCTGCCGCATAACTGACGAAATCAAAATTGATCGGCAGGATTCTTAAAAGAAAGATATAAAAAAATCCGTTATCCTCCATCTGCTTCTGAATGGCTTCCAGCTTTTCGTAATGGCCGTTCTTTTTCGCAGCAAACAAACCCGCTGCAAAAAACGAAACAGCTGAGGCGCACATCGAACCGAATAACGTGTAAAGCGTGCCGAGAAGCGGGCCAAATGCAAGCCCGCCCGCTATAGAAATAACAGACACCGGAAATAAAACAAGAGGTCTGACGATGGATATCCCGATAAACATCAGCGGTGCAAAGACCCCGAATGACAATATCCATACCCTGATCTCTTTCGGCGATACATTCAAATACCTTTTATTTCCCCAAAAGATTAAACCTGCAACGGCCAGCACTGCCAGCCATTTAAGAGCGGTTTTTCGTTTCATACCCTCAGTTCCTTCCCCTTTGAACCGCAGCGATTACGGATGGCGGCGGTTTTCTCCGTCAAGGCGGATTGGAGCAGCCAAATATAATATCCGCTCCATTAATCTTGCCGCTTTTACTTCTTCCTTTTCTCCCCTTTGCGAATACGTAAAATGATGCTTCAGTTCGTCAGGTGAGAAATTAGAAGAAAAGAACGTCGGAAGCTGCTGGGACATTCTGTGCTGAAGCACCGTTCCGATGACTTCATCCCTTACCCAGCTCGTCATTGATTCCGCTCCGATGTCATCAAGCATCAATACAGGTGTTGTTTTGACCATATTGAGCTTCTCTTCCAATGAATGGTCTTGAAGCGAATTCTTGAGCTCTCTCACAAATTCGGGTACATATACGATCATGGAGGAATACTCTTTTTCCGCCAGTTCATTGGCAATCGCAGCGAGCATAAACGTTTTTCCCACCCCGAATTTCCCGTATAAATATAGTCCTTTCCCTTTTCCCGTCTCATTATAGCTTTTCAGAAAATCCGTAACATGCTGGAACATCGCGAGCCTGCTCGGATCACTGATATCAACCTGCTGGAATGTCGCTCCGAGAAGGTCCTGCTGGATATACATGCTTTTCATAAGAGACTTTTGTTTTTTCTGTTGGTCGAGCTTCCGTTTGACCGGACATTCATAATACTCGATATCAATAGAACGGCCATTGACAACAAGCTTCGGATGGTAGCCCTCCAACAGATTGTTGCAATCTTCATCTTCTGAACAATAGGAGCAATTCTTGCTTTGTCCGCTATATTCATAAAGCTTATTTAAGCTCTTTTCAATCATTTTTTGATCAATCATTTCTTCGTTTTCCTTCAAAAATGCCTGAACATCTTGATCCTTCATGACTTTTTCCTTCATTTGTTCAAGACGTTTTTGGAAATCCGGTCTGCCGGTTACGCCCTGCAGGGAACGGCCGATTGGTTCCATCTATTACTTCACCCCGCATCTCTGTCTTTAATAGGCAGAGTATTTTTTCAGTTTTTGCATCTCTTCCATCATCTTTTTCTTCTGTTCTTCCAAATCCTGAGGTTGCAGCTTCTGCTGTCCGGATTCTGAATCGGAGGCTGTTTCCTTTTCTTTCATCCAGTCAGGAAGTTTTTCTTCGCGAATCACTTTTGAGTTTCGTTTTGATGGCTGATTTGCTTTCCCTTCAGCCCATTCAAGGTATTGGCGGTTTTCTTCTATCGCGAGCTTCATCGCTTCTCTGACCGTTTTTACCTTTTTGCGCGCCCAATGCGACGCGATTTTTTGGATATAGTTTTTCGACAGCTTCATATCGGTTTTCAGCATGACGTAATAAATTAACACATTTGTAACGCCTGGCTCGAGCTTCTGTTCAAACATAATTTCTTCTATGATTTTCAGATCAGCTTTTGACGGCTCAGTTCCGTCGGCAATGTCCTGCAGAAGCTTCTTCGGAGAAATCGCCTCAAGCAATGCGATCAGTTTCCCGTCCAGCGAATCCCCTTCCGCCGGTTTTTCGCCTTCACGCAGATGCACCGGCTGTGTTTTTTCCACTAAGTCAGGCAGCTGTCCGTTTCTTTCGATTTGATACCAGTCACTTGCCGCTTTTCTTAAAGCCTCCGTCGTAATGACGTCACGCTCATCAATCGCGCTCATCACGACATTTTGCATCTGCAAAGGATCTATGCCGTACAGATAAGAAAGCTTTTTGATTGTGTCCCGCACCTGCTGAGTCATTGCTTTTCTCGGAATCATCGTCTCAGAAAGTCCCGCTAAAAACAAATCAAAATCAAACACATCCTCCGTTATGGTGTAGGACGGTGCCTGTCCGACAGAAGTATACTCTGTGCCCTGCGCAAGTCTCACCGTGTCCTCCATATCAGATGTGAGCTTCCATTCACTCGGCTGCAGCGATTCAAACGCATGATTAAACGGCCGCGTAATGTCCTTCGCATCTTCTGAAATGGCCGGGTGCGTGAAAAATTGTTTTAATTGCTGATATTTTGTTTTTCCGACTCTATTGTACAGAAAAACATTCAGCATTCCGTCTTCAAAAAAATCATTTGGCCTGAGCGGCGGAAGGAGTTCATATATAAAGAGGCGCTCCTGCCGCTCGGATTCCTTCATATATACTTTTAGCAATCCGATGCCTTCGAGCTTCCCCTGTTCCTGATGGATCGTTTTTAAGTTAGACTGTGTCATCCCCATCAGCTGTCTATGTGTGGACTCTCCGCCCCACAGACGGTTTTGTTCAAGCTCTCCCCACAATGTCATATAAAGAGAGAATGCAACAGGGCCGATTAAGGGCTGATACAGTTGTGTAATAATTTGTCTGTCTATATCCTGCAGCATCGATCTGCTTTTGACCACATACGGATCTACAGGCAGTACATCTTTCCAATAGTCAGCCATACATTCTCAAACCTTCCGAATTTGTTTCTACCTTTCATTTTACACCGTTTCTCATATCTATCAAATGCCAATTTTGCACATGAGAAAAGAGCTAGAAGAATCCTCTTAGCTCTTTTAACGCTCTTTCTTTATTAAGTCTTTTAATTCGTCGATAAAGACGTTTATATCTTTAAACTGCCGATAGACTGACGCGAACCGTACATATGCGACTTCATCAATCTTAGCCAGCCGGTCCATCACCATTTCTCCGACGAGCTCGCTTTTCACCTCAGAGCAGCCTTGATTGCGAAGTTCTTTTTCAATATCAAAGCACATGTCTTCAAGCGTTTTGAGTGAAACAGGTCTTTTTTCACATGCTTTTATGAGACCGCGCAGCATTTTTTCTCTGCTGAATTCCTCACGCACACCTTCTTTTTTCACGACGATGAGCGGGGTTTCCTCCACTTTCTCAAAGGTCGTAAACCGGTAGTGGCAGGATTCACACTCGCGTCTTCGGCGAATCGATTTTCCGTCATCCACAGGCCGTGAATCGAGGACTCTCGTTCCGTTATGCTGGCATGAAGGACATTTCAATAAAATCAGCTCCCAACTATTTCGTTCCCTGCAATGTATTTTCGGCAGCCTCCGCCTTTTAAAATAGATGTGAAAGCATCTGTCGGGAGAGCCGTTGTGTAAAGCTGTGTCTACAGCATCTGGTGGTTTGTGAAAATCTCTTTCTTATTTTACAAAAAAAACGAAAAAAGAAAAAGCTGGACCACCCTTGTTTCTTTATAAAAATAAAAGGAGCATAAGCTAAAAAGCGCATAATGGCTTTCTAGCTTCAGCTCCCTTTGTGTTCGTGTTTACTATAGTACTTTCGCTTGCGCCTGTTTAATTTGCACAGGCCCCATTCCTCTTGGTATTTCAATGTTTTCTCTTGTATCAGCATGTAATGCCTCTGCGATGTAATCAGCAGCGACATTAGGATCTAAGTCTCCACAAGTATAAACATCAATGCTCGCATATCCGTGCTCAGGAAAACTGTGAATTGTTAAGTGTGATTCAGAAATAATCACAACTCCGCTTACGCCTTGCGGTGCAAATTTGTGAAATGCAACCTCGCGCACCTCAGCACCTGATTTTAGAGCAGCATTTACAAACGTTTTTTCAATAAAATCCATGTCATTCAGCTTATCAAAATCGCATCCCCATAGCTCGGAGATAACGTGACGCCCCATTGTTTCCATAGTCATGGACCCCCCTTAACAAGAATTAAAAAGTGAAATTCCAACAACTGGGTCGGCCATTTACCACGGGGGAAAGTTAGTCCGGAGAGGTCCTAACCCTTTAAGTAATTCCGAAACAGTCTCAAGCAAGAAGTTCACGAAAAATAGTATACTGTGTTTAAGTCTAATTTGCAAGGTGCGTTTTTTCAGAAATATGCTGTTAAGGGTTTTTTCTTCAAAATGCGTCCATGACCTTATTTTATACAGCAGACGGATGTTTCATTCGTGCCGCTACATGGCGGATCAGATCAACGACTCTGCATGAGTAGCCCCATTCGTTGTCATACCATGCGAGCACCTTTACTTTTCTGTCTTCCATTACCATTGTCGTAAGCCCGTCAATGACCGCTGAATGCGGATTTGTATTATAGTCAGTCGAAACGAGCGGTTCATCTGAATAATCAAGAACGCCGTACATCGAAGTTTTGGCAGCCCGTTTAAATGCCTCGTTTACCTCTTCAGCCGTTACATCAGTTTTCAGATCGACAACGAGATCAACCAGTGAGACGTTTGGAACAGGGACGCGCAAGGCAAGGCCGTGAAGCTTTCCTTTCAGATGCGGCAGCACGAGCGAAAGCGCCTTTGCCGCTCCTGTTGTCGTCGGAATGATGGATTCACCGCATGCACGCGCCCGGCGCAAATCTTTATGCGGATTATCAATATTTTTCTGGTCATTCGTATATGCGTGAACTGTAGTCATCAGCCCGCTCTCAATGCCAAATTCTTCATCCAGCACTTTTACAACAGGCGCAAGGCAATTTGTCGTGCATGACGCATTTGAAATAATGACATGGCGGTCGGCGTCGAATTGGTCCTCATTTACTCCCATCACAATGGTAACGTCTTCATTTTTTCCCGGAGCAGTCAGAATGACTTTTTTGGCCCCCGCTTCTATATGACCCATCGCTTTATCTTTTGAATTAAACTTCCCTGTCGCTTCGACGACAATGTCAATATCATATTCCCGCCAAGGCAGCTGTTTTGGATCACGGCTGTTTAACAAAAGCACTTTCTTTCCATTCACGATCAGGCTGTCTTCACCAGCCACAACCTCTTTGTCGTACCTGCCGTGATTTGTGTCATACTTTATTAAATGAGCCAGCGTTTCTGCGGAATAGCTGGCGTTAATGGCCACTACTTGAATTTGATCGTCTAACATTGCTTTTCTAAAAACCATTCTCCCGATTCTTCCAAACCCGTTGATCGCTACTTTTACCTTCATGTTGGACACCCCTTATCAATTATGCCATTCTAATTTGTTGTGATCTGTAATTAGTATAACACATTAAAGTGAATTCGCCAGTACATATTGATAAAAATCAACGATTACAACGCTAATTTATGATGCATTATATATTTTCTTGCACACAAATTAGGCGTAAGAACCAAAAAGCAGCCAGCGTTCCGCACTGACTGCTCTCATTTTTTATGATTCCTGTTTTAACTTATCATTGAGCACACTTTCTTCTAACACTGAAAATGTATCTCCGTACACTTTGTTAATATGATTCGCTCCCCAAGCACACAGCATGTCTAAAATCCCTTCTAAGCTGCGGCCGTATTCGCTAAGCTCGTATTCCACTTTGGGAGGAACCTGATTGTACACGATCCGGTTAATGACACCGTCCGCTTCCAGCTCGCGCAGTTGCTGGGTCAGCATTTTTTGCGTGATGTTAGGCATCAGGCGCTTTAATTCACTCGTGCGTTTTTTTCCGTGCGTCAGGTGGCATAAAATGACGCATTTCCATTTCCCGCCGATCACTTCAAGAGTCGCTTCAACTGAAATGTTATATTTTTTCTGCTCCATGCGGTTCACTCTCCTTACAGGCACTAAAAAGTGACTATAGCACTTAAAAGTACGTACTTTTCTTTTTTGACGATATCTTTCATAATCACATTTGCCGGCTGATTTGAATCTGCTCTTTTTTATTTATATAGCTTACTCGGCAGAATTTCAATCATACAACACATCATACAAAGGAGGAACATGATGACTTCAGCCAATAAAAGCAGCATTCCTGCACTCCTGGCTTTGGCCGTAAGTGCATTCGCCATAGGAACAACCGAATTTATCAGCGTCGGCCTTTTGCCGCTCATTTCTGATGACCTGCACATCCCTGTCACAACAGCGGGATTGACCGTTTCCCTTTATGCGCTTGGCGTTACATTCGGTGCACCTATATTAACTTCATTGACCTCAAGCATGTCACGTAAGACGCTATTGCTTTGGATCATGTTGATTTTTATTGCCGGGAATACGATGGCCGCTACCGCTTCAAGCATCGGGATTTTATTAGCAGCACGTGTGATATCAGCTTTTTCGCACGGTGTGTTTATGTCGATCGGTTCGACAATCGCAGCGGATATCGTCCCTGAGGATAAAAGGGCTAGCGCGATTTCGATAATGTTTACAGGGCTCACTGTGGCAACTGTAACCGGAGTTCCTTTCGGCACGTTTATCGGCCAGCAGCTCGGCTGGCGTTTTGCCTTTATGGTCATTATCGTCGTCGGAATCATTGCTTTCATTACAAATGGCATTCTTGTCCCGTCCAAATTACGAAAAGGGACGAAAACAACGATAAGGGATCAATTGAAGCTTGTGACAAACGGCCGGTTATTGCTTCTATTTGTCATTACAGCTCTTGGATACGGAGGAACATTCGTTGTATTCACGTACCTGTCTCCCCTGCTTCAGGAAGTAACAGGCTTCAATGCCGGAACTGTGGCAGTGATCCTGCTCGTATACGGAATTGCCATTGCAATCGGCAATATGATTGGCGGAAAGCTGTCAAACCGAAATCCGATTGCCGCTTTATTCTATATGTTTATCGTACAGGCACTCGTTCTATTCACGCTGACATTTACGGCTCCATATCAAACAGCAGGCCTTATCACCATTCTCTGTATGGGATTGCTGGCCTTTATGAATGTGCCCGGCCTTCAGGTGTATGTCGTCATGCTGGCTGAGCGTTTTGTCCCGAGTGCAGTTGATGTCGCATCCGCAATGAATATCGCTGCCTTTAATGCAGGGATTGCGCTTGGCTCATATCTTGGAGGTGTGATCACCGATTCAATCGGACTGATTCATACCGCTTGGATAGGCGGATTAATGGTAGTCGGTGCAGTTATCTTAACAGGCTGGAGCCGCTTGATGGAAAAACGGGATCAACAAGAAGCCTGACAATTTTAAAGGAGGAAATCAATATGACAACACATTTACAAGCAGCAGCAACACTTCATAACGGAGTAAAAATGCCATGGTTCGGCCTAGGCGTATTCCAAGTGGAAGAAGGATCTGAACTGGTAAACGCAGTTAGAGCCGCCATTGTTCACGGATACCGCAGTATTGATACTGCCGCTATCTACGGAAATGAAGCTGGAGTCGGAGAAGGGCTTCGGCAAGGCATTGAAGAAACAGGCATCTCAAGAGAGGATCTGTTTATTACATCAAAAGTGTGGAATGCAGATTTAGGCTACGAGGAAACACTTGCCGCATTTGAAGCAAGCGTGTCAAAACTCGGTTTGGATTATTTAGATCTATATCTTATCCACTGGCCTGTAGAAGGAAAATATAAAGAAGCCTGGAGAGCGCTTGAAACTCTGTATAAAGAAGGCCGTGTCAAAGCGATCGGCGTGAGCAACTTCCAAATCCATCATCTTGAAGACCTGATGACGGCTGCTGAAATAAAGCCTATGATCAACCAAGTGGAATTTCACCCGTGTCTTACACAAAAAGAGCTGATGGCATACTGCAAAAAACAAGGCATCCAGATGGAAGCTTGGTCACCTTTAATGCAGGGACAGCTGCTGGATCACCCTGTACTGGCAGACATCGCTCAAACATATAACAAATCAGCAGCACAAATTATTTTGCGCTGGGATCTGCAGCATGGCATCATTACGATTCCTAAATCAACGAAGGAACACCGCATTAAAGAAAATGCCAATGTGTTTGACTTTGAGTTAGCACAGGATGACATGAACCGAATCGATGCGCTGAATGAAAACCTGCGCGTCGGTCCTGATCCGGACAACTTTGATTTTTAATGACAAAAACACCGTTCTAACGAACGGTGTTTTTGTATTCTGCCCAGCTAGTAATGATTTCATCAAGCTGCTGTTTGGTCTCTGCAAGCGTGCCGCTGTTATCGATGACTTGATCTGCTCTTGCTGTTTTTTCCTCTAAGGGCATTTGGGCACGGATACGGCTGACCGCCTCTTCTTCCGTCAGCTGATTGCGCTTCATCAGACGTTCCAGCTGAAGCTCTTTGGTCACACTGACCACAATAATTTTATCAACTAAAGATTCCAATTTGCTTTCAAACAATAGCGGGATATCTAATACAACAAATGCCTCGCGATTTGCTATGGCTTCATCACGGTGATTGAGCATTTCCTGCCTGACTGCGGGATGAACAATTGCATTTAAAGCAAGACGCTTTTGTTCATTTGTAAATACCAGTGCCCCAAGCTTTTTTCGATCTATATCACCGTTTGGGAGCAGGATGTCTTCACCGAATTCGTCAATGATTTGCCGGTAGGCCGGCATCCCTTTTTCTACCGCTTGTTTGGCAATGATATCTGCATCTATAACTGTTATTCCTTTTTCAATCAGCATATTGGCTACCGTACTTTTGCCGCTAGCTATTCCTCCCGTTAAACCAATGACTAAGGTCAAGAGATCCACTCCTTTTTACAATTTCCAGAGCCCAATCGTGATCAGCAGAAGCCCCGGCAAAAACGCCATCTTATCAATCCATTTCCACTTAGACAGAAAATGGCCGGCATTGATTCCGATTGATACAAACAGCGAGCTCATGATTGCCACGGCGATGCTCATCACAATCGGTGAAAAACCGAGAATGGCTGCGCCAATACCTGCTCCGAAGGCATCAATCGATAAGGCAAATCCCAACAAGACCGCCTCAATTCCATTGATCACACCCGATTTGTCGATATCCGCACTCATAGGTTTTCTCAAAATATGAATCACAATCCCTAATGACCGAACCTCTAAATTAAGCAGCGTTTTTTCATGCAATAAGTATTCTTTGTCTTTTGCCGGTTTGAAAAATTGATACAGAACCCACGCACCGATTCCGACCAATACCAAACCGCCAAGCTTCTCCGTTACATATACAGGAAAAAACTTTGTAAGAAAGCTTCCGATCAGCATGGATATAAACATGACAGCACCGGAACAGCAGGCGATAATTAAAATCGCTTTAAACGGTATTTTCATTTTTCTCAATCCGTACGTAAATCCGACTGAAAAACTGTCCAAGCTGACAGCCAACGCCAGCAGCAGTATAGAAACCATTTGCATATCCGTTTCTTCCTTTCTGTTGGTGCTCTTGTATCAGATGTGAAATGCCCGGGATTCATCACAATCATATATATGGTAAAGTGAAAAATCCGTGTTTCGAAAATGGCATCCTCTATTACAGAGTTACTGATATATGCACCGACAGCTTGGACGATGAAGCATTATGCTACTTTTTTTTCTGGCACTTCGCGCAAAAATGCGTGCCCCTGCCTCCGACGACAATTTTTGAAATCATCGTTCCGCAATTTTTGCACGGCTCGTCTTTTTTTCCGTACACAAAATGCTGCAGCTGGAACATTCCAATTTCCCCTTGGGAGTTGATATACGAGCGGACTGTGCTGCCGCCCGCGTCAATCGCCTCCTGCAGGGTGTTTTTGATTTCAGCATGAAGTGTTTTGATTGTTTTGTCTGATAATTGATTTGCTTTCGTCTCAGGATGGACACCCGCTCTGAAAAGAGCCTCGTCCACATAAATGTTCCCGAGTCCCACAACTGTTTTCTGATCCAGTAGGGCGGTTTTGACAGCACGGTTTGTTTTGGCAAGCCGTTCTTTTAAATATGCACTCGTAAATTCTTCTGCATCCGGTTCCGGCCCTAATTGAGAAAGAGGGAGCTCGCCCGCTTCCTCTCCCGGTTTAAATAAGTGCATGGTCCCAAACTTCCGCACATCCCTGTAGCGAAGCTGTGTTTCGTCTGTCATCGTGAATATGACATGCACGTGTTTATCGTCTGGCTCCTCCGCTTGATGAAGCCCGTATTTCCCTTCCATTCGAAGGTGGGAAACCATGACATAATGATCTAAATGAAACAGCAAAAACTTTCCCCGTCTTCCGATAGACTGTATCGTTTCTCCTGCTAGATTTCGCGCAAATTCCTCCGGTTCGGCAGGCCGTTTGATGATATTCGGCCATCTGATCTCTACCGATTTGATTGTTTTTCCCTTTACAAGCCCGGTCAGAGTGCGCCGGACCGTTTCAACCTCTGGTAATTCCGGCACATCCATCACTTCCTATCTCTGTTTATTTCGCATCGTACCAAGATGGGCCTGATGCAAAGTCCACCTTTAACGGCACATCTAATGCAAGCGCATGTTCCATCACTTCAGGAACAAGCTTTTCAAGAATTTCAATTTCTTCTTGCGGCGCTTCAAAAATCAATTCATCGTGTACTTGAAGCAGCAGTCTTGCTTTCAGCTGTTTTTCTTTCAGCTTGGCAGCCATATCAATCATGGCTTTTTTTATAATATCAGCTGCGCTTCCTTGAATCGGCGTATTCATTGCCGTACGCTCCGCAAAACTGCGGATATTAAAGTTTCGGCTCGTCAACTCAGGAATGTAACGGCGGCGATGCATAAGCGTTGTCACGTATCCTTTTTGCTTCGCGTCCTGAACTGAATCTTCCATGTACGCTTTTACGCCTTGGAAGCTTTCCAAATAGCGTTCGATGAATGCTCCGGCTTCCTTCCGGGTAATGCCGAGGTTCTGTGACAGCCCGTAATCGCTGATGCCGTATACGATGCCAAAGTTGACCGCTTTCGCCTGGCGTCTCATCGCAGAAGTCACTTCATCCTCGGCAACATGGAACACATCCATTGCCGTTTTCGTATGAATATCCATATCATTTGTAAAAGCTTCGATAAGATTTTGATCCTTTGAAATATGGGCAAGCACCCGCAGCTCGATTTGTGAGTAATCGGCTGCAAAAATAAGCCAGTCTTTTTCAGATGGAACAAAAGCTTGGCGGATTTTACGCCCTTCTTCAAGCCTGATCGGAATGTTTTGCAGATTCGGATCAGTCGAGCTGAGACGGCCTGTTTGCGTTAAAGCCTGGTTAAAGCGCGTGTGCACCTTATGCGAATCCGGTCTCGTCACCTTTAAAAGCCCTTCGATATATGTCGATTGAAGCTTGCCAATTTGTCTGTACTGCAAAATATAGTCGACAATCTCATGCTTGTCAGCCAGCTTTTCAAGCACATCAGCAGACGTTGAATAGCCTGTTTTTGTTTTTTTCACGACAGGCAGGCCGATCTTTTCAAACAAGATGACGCCGAGCTGTTTCGGAGAATTGATATTAAACGGCTCTCCCGCAATCTCATGGATTTTTTCTTCATATTCCTTCAGCTTCGCACCCAGTTCTTCACCCATTCGTTTTAAACGATCAACATCGACCTTGACGCCAGTTGATTCCATTTCGCCGAGAATAAGCGCAAGCGGCATTTCGAGCTCTTCAAACAGCTCAAGCTGATCGTTGTTTTCCAGCTCCTGAACAAGCTTTTCCCGCAGGCTTTGAATGGCTAACGCTTTTCGGACAAGGTGCTCAGACAGTACATCTTCTGAAGGTACCGCCCGTTTTGCTCCTTTGCCATAAACTGATTCGTCGCTTGATACGATATGCAGGCCGTAATCCTTGGCCACACTCGCAACGTCATCATATGAATTGCCCGGATTGATGATATAAGCGGCAAGAAGCGTATCAAACTCCGCCCCCTTCAGCTCAATGCCCTGCCAGCGCAAAGCGACAACAGCCCGCTTGCTATCGAAAAGCCATTTCTTCTGCTCGTCATTTTCCGCCCATTCTTTAAACACCTTAGACTCCACGGCAATGTCTTTCGGAATAAAATAAGATCCCGTTTCATTTACGATCGAAAATCCGAGAAGCGGCTCTTCATGATAATTGTCGCCAATCTGTTCAACGACAAATGCGGATGGAGAAACCAATATGCCGCTTGTTACGTCTGTGACGGTTTCGACCTTAATTTCCTCTAATGCCTGATCCTGCTCTGCTTCTTCACTGTCTTCCCCAAGACGTTCAAGAAGCGTGTTGAATCCAAGATCTTTAAAGATGGCAATCACCTGTTCACGATTAAAGCCTTGATATTCCAGGCCGGAAACGGATACCTCAATCGGCGCATCCGTCATGATCGTCGCAAGCTCCTTGCTCATCAATGCCTGATCCTTAAATTCCTCAAGCTTTTCCTTCAGTTTCTTTCCGCTCACCTCGTCAATGGACTCCAGCAGCTTTTCCACGGAATCGAACTGTTTTAAGAGCTTAATCGCTGTCTTTTCTCCGACGCCGGGCACACCTGGAATATTATCCGAGGAATCGCCCATCAGACCCTTCATGTCAATGATTTGTTCAGGCGTAAGCCCGTATTTCTCTTTGACGTGCTCCGGTGTGTAAAATTCAACATCGGTAATTCCTTTTCTCGTAATGGCAACTGTTGTTTTGTCTGTTGCCAGCTGAGTTAAATCCTTATCTCCTGAGAAAATCTTTACTTCAAATCCGTCTTTTTCAGCCGATTTGGCCAGTGTGCCGATAATATCGTCGGCTTCGTATTGTTCCAGTTCGTAGCGGCTGATCTGATAGGCATCCAGGAGCTCGCGGATAAATGGCATTTGTTCGGAAAGCTCAGGCGGGGTTTTCTGTCTGCCGCCTTTATATTCTTTAAATGTGCCGTGACGAAATGTTGTTTTCCCGGCATCAAATGCAACCAGCATGTGCGTCGGTTTTTCATCCTCAAGCATCTTCATTAAAATCATTGCAAAGCCGTATACGGCATTCGTATGAATACCTTTATCATTGCTTAACAGCGGCAATGCAAAAAACGCCCGGTAAGCCAGACTGTTTCCGTCTACAAGCACTAATTTTTTTCGTTCCGTCATTCAATATCCTCCTAAGAAGCCTCAGGCTTCCATTCATCTCTTACATAGTCATTAGCTCCTCTTATTTTAACAAAGTTCAATTTGAAAGGAAAATACGTGAACTGAGGAGAAGACACAAAAAAGGACGGGAACACAAAATGGTTCCCGCCGTCAAAATTGGCTCCTTGGATGAAGGGGTTCTACTACATCCTACCAGCATAGGTTTAACAGTGCATGAAGATATTGTTAAACCTTTGTAAACATTAGGCGGACTTTTCAGCGGCCCGTTTCAGCGTCACTGTAAAGACCGTTCCCCGTCCAGGCTCGCTTTTGACATCGATTTTCCCTTCATGAGCCTCTATTAAATGCTTTACGATTGCAAGGCCCAGGCCGGTGCCGCCCGAATTCCTGCTTCTGTCTTTATCTACGCGGTAAAAACGTTCAAAGATGCGAGGAATTTCTTCTTTCTGAATGCCGATTCCGGAATCGGCAACTTCAATCTGAATGTCTTTTTCTCTGGGCGTTACATTGATAGCTACAGAGCCCCCTTCAGGCGTGTAGGTTAACGCATTGTTTACGAGATTAAGAAATACCTGTTTCAGCCTGTACGGGTCGCCTGATACGTATAGCGGATCTTTCGGGACATTCAGTTGTAAGGAGATACCTTTCTCATCCGCCTTATGCTTAAGAAGCGTTTCAATCTCACCAAGCATTTTGGCTGGTTCAAACGTTTCAATGCTGAGCGTAAAATTTTGCTGCTCGATTTTTGAGAGATCGAGAAGATCCTGAACCAAAGACTGAAGCCTTTCGCTTTCCTTTAGAATAATAGAGAGAAATTCAGAAAGCGCTTCTTTGTCCTCCATCGCCCCGTCCAATAACGTCTCCGTAAACCCTTTAATGGACGTAATCGGCGTTTTCAGCTCATGAGAAACATTCGCCACAAAATCCTTTCTCATCTGCTCTAATTTCTTCGTCTCCGTCATGTCATGGAAAACGAGCACAATTCCTTTCCATTCATCGTCCGGCCCCATAATCGGTACGCCGTCCACTTCAAAATAACGCCGTTCAATTTTGATCGGAAGCCTTAACAGTTTGCATTTCTTTGTCTCCGTCATAAAAATGTCTTCGACAAGCTGGATCACTTCTTCATGTTCAAATGCATCATGATAAAGACGGCGCAGCATCTGATTCGGATTGATATGAAACTGCTTGGCGTAAGACCTGTTCACGAGATTGATAAAGCCTCTTCCATCAATCATAATCAGCCCAGAGCCGATATTTTCAATGACTGTCAGCAGCCGGTCCCGCTGCATTTCCTGCGTTCTCGTCATTTCCATCAGATCAACAGCAAGACTGTTCATCGCACGGCCGAGCTTATCAGAGCGCCTGATATAGCCGCCGTATGTCCTGGCATCGTAGTTCCCCTTGGACAGTTCTGTCGCTACGTTTGTCGCTGCTTCAATCGACCTTTTATAGCGTGAGGTCATACTGGAATAAAAATAAACAATGACGATAAAAGCGGTACAAAGACTGGCCGTCAGCATCCCCCACATTTCGCCTTTCAAGCCGTAGCTTTTTTTAGAGGCAGAAAGCAGCACATATCCTGTTTTTTCACCTTCGCTTCTAAGCGAGAGTCCGTAATAAAGCTTGTTATCCGCTGTTGAAAGAACACCCTCGTGGCCAGAAACAAGCGCCCGCACCTTTTGAGAATCTGCTGCTCTCCCGTTTGACCCGTACAGCACCTTGCCGTCTGTATCGATAACGGATGCGCTCACATCAAGCGCGCCGCCTGCATCTTTAATGATTTTCTCATTTGCTTGATCATTCAGATTGCCGGCATCAAGAAGCGAAGCCATGTATTTGGCTTCTTTTTCAATGTGTTCCTCTGCTTTCCTTTGATCAGATGTTTCAAAGAGCTGCTGCAAAAACAGCCCGAGGACACTAAACACCAGAATCATACAGACAACGAGTACAGAAAAAAGGCGCACACGGTATTTATTCATTCATTTTTGGCTCCTCCAGTTTATACCCCAATCCCCTAATCGTTTTAATATAGATCGGTTTTTTCGTATTGTTTTCAATTTTGTCGCGGAGATGGCTGATATGTACATCAACAATTCTCGTATCTCCGGCAAAATCATAATTCCAGACAGCGCTCAACAAAAGATCTCTCGTCAGCACTCTGCCTTTATGTCTGCCCAAATACAGCAGCAGTTCGAATTCTTTCGGTGTCAGCTCAAGCTGATTTTCTTTAAAGTACGCTTCATAATGATCAGGCAGGATTTTCAGATCGCCAATTACGATCTGACCTTCAATTTCATCGTTTTTCATTTCACTAGAGGGCGCAGCCATTTCCGAACGCCTTAAAATCGCTTTGACTCTTGCATTTACTTCCCTTGGACTGAACGGCTTGGTCATATAATCATCAGCACCGAGCTCAAGCCCTAATACTTTGTCGAATTCCTCATCCTTCGCTGTCAGCATTAAAATCGGAAACATCAGTTTTTGCTGTCTCAGCTGCTTGCATACTTCGATTCCGTCCAGTTTTGGAAGCATCACATCAAGCACAATCAAATCAGGCTTCTCTGTC
>NZ_JAVAXX010000076.1:0-24623 GCF_042709275.1 Bacillus sp. LR_5
AGTATAATTGGAAGATTCAAAGATATTATGTCCGCGAATATCAATGCCTTATTGGACAAGGCTGAAAATCCAGAGAAAATGGTAGATCAGTATTTAAGAAACATGAATAGCGATTTGGCTAAGGTAAAGGCAGAAACAGCAGCCGTTATGGCTGAGGAGCAGAGGGCAAAAAGAGAATGTCACGAGTGCCAGGCAGACATGGAAAAGATGGAAAGCTATGCAATGAAGGCACTGCAAGCGGGGAATGAGGGCGATGCGAGAAAATTCCTTGAAAGAAAAACATCTTTGGAATCAAAGCTTTCTGAGCTGCAGACGGCGAATCAAATTGCTGCAACCAATGCCGCACAGATGAGAAAAATGCATGACAAACTGGTTTCTGACATTGGAGAGCTGGAAGCACGCAAAAATATGATCAAGGCGAAGTGGGCAGTAGCGAAAACGCAAGATAGAATGAACAAGCTTGGCGCTTCTGTTTCGAGTACAAGCCAATCAATGTCTGCATTCGGCAGAATGGAGGACAAAGTAAATAAGGCGCTTGATCAGGCCAATGCAATGGCTGAACTGAACAGTGCTCCGCAGGATGATATTGCTGATCTGACTGCAAAATATGACACTGCCGGCTCAAGTCAGGTTGATGATGAACTTGCGGCGTTAAAAGCGAAAATGATGCTGGATAAATAATACATAGGAGGCTGCAGCTTTCGGCTGCGGCACCATTTATCATAAGATTTGAGAGGGAACGGTAATGATAATATCTTATAAGTGTCCGAACTGCGGCAGTGATATGGCATTTGACAGTGAATCCGGCTTATTATCCTGCGGCAGCTGCGGAAGACAGGACAATATTGAAAGCCTCCCGAAAGAAAACATTGCGGCGCGGTTTTCTGAAGATGAGGCAAAAGAATATCAATGTGAAAATTGCGGTGCCGTTTTGATCACGGAAGCTGAAACGACAGCGACGACTTGCAGCTTCTGCGGAGGTACTGCAATACTTGCCGATCGTTTATCAGGACATTTGGCACCGGCTAAGGTCATTCCATTTACAATCAGTAAACAAGAAGCGGAGCAGGCATTTCGAAAGTGGTGCAAAAAAGGCCTTCTGACACCAAGAGGATTCATGTCGGCCGATCGTATTAAAAGCATCACCGGCATGTATATTCCGTTTTGGATGTTTGATTTAAATAGTGAAGTACAGGTAAGGGCGAACTGTACCAGAGTCCATCAGTATGAAGAAGGGGATTATATTTGCACAGAAACAGAACATTTTGAAGCGTTTCGTGATATCAATCTCGATTATTTGAAAATCCCTGTCGATGCCTCTGAAAAAATGAATGATGAATTAATGGACAAATTGGAGCCTTATTCATACGATCAGCTGAAGGACTTTCAAACGGCATATTTGGCCGGTTATATTGCGGAAAAATACAATTATACCGATAAGGAGCTTTTTCCTAGGGCAAAAGAGAAAATCAGCAGTTATATAGATTCATACATACATTCTACTTTTTCCGGTTATACGTCGGTCAATGTGAGGGACAAACATATTCATACGAAAAATGTGAACAGCTTTTATGTTTTGCTTCCTGTTTGGATGGTCAGTTACGATTATGAAAGAGCAGAGCATATCTTTGCGATGAACGGCCAAACAGGAAAGGTTGTTGGAAAGCCGCCGATCAGTTCAGGAAAAGTGGCGGCATGGTTTAGCGGAATAGCAGGCGGGACATTTCTTGCATTGAAGCTCGTCTCATTGATGATGGGAGGCGGATTTTGATGCGCGTACTTTTAGGGAAAGCGATTCTTGTTGTGCTGGCTGTCTTCATGGTGATGCCGGTACTGGGGATCGAAGTGGCGAGAGCTTCTGAATCACAGCAGCATGTATATGATCAAGCCCATCTATTATCAAAAGCAGAAATCGGAAAACTTGAATCTCTCTCGGCAGAGCTGGGTGCAAAGAGGGACACTGATTTCATCATTATTACGACAAAAAGCACAAACGGTGAAGATATTGCCGATTATACCGGCGATTTTTATGATCGTTACGGGAAAGGCAGCACAGCCATTTTAACGATTGATATGGCAAACAAAGAAGTATTCATCGCGGGCTTCAAAAAAGCTGAACAGTATTTGGACAACAGCAGGCTAAACAGCATCAGAAATACGATTTCATCTGATTTATCAAATGAAGATTATTTCAAAGCTTTTAAGACCTATATCCAGCTTTCTTATAAAGATATGAGCATAAAACCGGGAGTCAATCCCGACAGCGTGTTCTTTACATGGTGGTTTCAGCTGGTAGCTGCCATCGCAGTCGGGGGAATCGCGGTTTCAATCATGCTTTATCATGCGGGCGGCAAAGTAACGGTTAATGGGAATACATATATGGATCATCGTACGTCTGATGTGATTGATCAATACGACACTTATATCAGAACGACTGTAACTAGAGAAAGAAAACCATCAAATGATAAAGACAGCGGCGGCGATGGCGGTGTTACGAAAGGCGGCACGTCATACAGCGGAAGCCGCGGCAGTTTCTAGTGGAAAAAAGTAGAGAAAGGAAGAGTTATGATGTCGTTTTTCAGAAACCAATTAGCAAATGTAGTAGAGTGGGAAGAATTTAGAGATGATATGATTTTTTATAAATGGAACAATCGTGAAATCAAAAAAGGGAGCCGTTTAATCATCCGTCCCGGACAGGATGCTGTCTTCTTGAACAATGGGCGAGTTGAAGGGATTTTTCAAGATGATGGCGATTATGATATTGAATCAGAAATTATTCCATTCCTTTCAACGTTAAAGGGCTTTAAGTTTGGGTTCAACAGCGGCATGCGCGCCGAGGTGCTGTTTGTCAATACGAAGGAATTTACCGTAAGATGGGGAACAAAGCAGGCGATCAATATTCCGGCAGCGGGAATGCCTGGCGGGATGCCAATTCGCGCAAACGGCACATTTCATTTCAAGGTGCAGGACTATATCAGCCTGATTGATAAAATCGCTGGCGTGAAGGATCAATACTTTGTAGAGGATATTAAAATCCGGATCACTTCTATTCTGGATCAGCTTCTTATGAAGTGGATCACAAGAGAAGGGAAAGATATGTTTAATCTCCAAGCCAACGCATTTGACATTGCGAAGGGGATTCAAGACGACTTAGATATGCAATTAATCAGCGACGGAATGACGATTACCGGTTTTCAAATCATGAGCTTTAACTACCCTCAAGAAGTTCAAGATATGATTACGAAGAACGCTTCCTACGGTATGGTTGGGGATGTAAACAAATACCAGCAAATATCAATGACGGATGGAATGGCATCCGGAAAGATGAACGGAGGCGGAGCGGCTTCTGATATGGCTGGAATGATGATGGGAATGAATATGGCCAATCAGATGATGAATCAAATGAATCAAAATCAGCAGGTACAGCCATCAGGTTCACAGTCATCTGGCAACGGAAGCAAACCGAATTTCTGTCCGAACTGCGGAACAAAAACCGGTGAAGCCAATTTTTGCCCGAATTGCGGCCAGAAGCTTGTATAAACATCATGCAGTGAAAAGTCCGGAGTGATCAGACACTCGGGACTTTTTTACGCGTTGTCTATTGTCTGTTCCTGAACAGGCCATTTTCTGGCACCCGCTTGGACAATTCCCAGCAGCAATTGACGACGTTCCTTTAAAGAATTGACGGCAGTTTGAAATGTTTGCTTGGATAAAGCCGGTATGCCTGATTGTTGAAGTTTTGAGATGTCTGGTTCCGGCGGCGCTTGTTCAGCTGGATGGATATAGGCAGTATGAACGGTATCTAAGTAGTTTTTGATACTTGAGCGCGTTTCTTTGATGTGAAGCTGATTCGGCTGATATTGTTCAGGAATGCCGTATTTCAAAATGGTTAATGCCTCATCCAATACAGTGACAGCTATAATGGATGATTCCTGGCGCTGCGTGCTATGGTAAAAATGAAGGATAGGGAAGGCGTTATGCTGAGCGGTCAGCTTTCCCAGCTCTGATGAGATAGCGATAAGAAGAAAATCAATCTCGTGAAAATCTTTGCCGTTCCATGCATTTTGGACAATTTCTGTTCCGTCACGTCCCAGACTCAATACACTTTGGGCAAATGAGCGTTTTTGATTAACAGCACTCAAGACGGAAATCAAATATGTGACAGAGAATGTGATGGTAAGCAGGCCTTGAGCCGTTTCAATAACCGTGACAAGCTTCCATAGGTCTCCGTTCGGTGCGAGGTCGCCATTTCCTAATGTAAACATGACATAACCGGAAAAATAAATTCGATCTGACCAGGATGCCGGTTCTTTCGATTGAGTTTCCACGAGTGAATGGGGGTCACTTGAGAAAATCAAAAACCACCCGCCCCAAAATAAAACGATCCATATTACTAACGTCAGGCATAACAGCAGAGGACCTGCCATGCTTAGAACCTTTGCATGGTCTCCGCTGATTTTACGGCAGCCTTTCCACAGCCATGCAGACAGACATCTTGTGATCGGGCCTGCACCGCTCTCTAACCATAATGTGGTCCATAAAAAATCAATCATCCCCGCTGTCAACAATAAAAGGCCTGCAATGATATAAACCTCATTCAATTTTGTTGCCTCCCCTAAGCCAGCCATCTTTTATTTTCTTTTCTATTTCCTTTTATCTTGAGTCTGAAACAATTGATCGAATGTTTGATAAGAGAGTCATTGCAGAGAAGATAAATAGGAGAAGTTACTCAACACTTAACCATTTTGTTTATAGTAGCAGATGAACAGAAACTCACAGAGATTTTGACTTGTTTTACGCAATTTCATGAAGAAAAAAGTTCATTTTCCCCTTGAATTGGTGATTTTTCTTTTATTGAGTAAAAAATTTTCAGAAATTTATATTGACTGAAAGCGTTTTTATAATTATGATGATATCAGATGTAACAAAAATGTCACTATGATATCACTACAATAGAACTATCAAGTGACTATGAAGTAACAAATCACAAAGTATATGCGCAAGAAGTACTCACTGTTCTTTTAGTGAAAAATGAAATCGCTTTCAAGTGAGCTGACATGCTAAGAGGAAGGGAAGGTTATGAGGCCATTGGAGAAAAACATGATGAACTTTTTTCTGAAGCCTGCTTACGAAATGTGAAGAAGGCAGAAGCCCTAGAATAAGTTTTTGAAATACGTATTGATCGATTTTGAAAAAGACTGGGGGAAACAGTATGAATAAACAAGGCAATCAAATGTCATTTTTACGTACAATTATTTTAGTCTCGACTTTCGGCGGGCTCTTATTCGGTTATGATACCGGAGTGCTCAATGGAGCTTTGCCGTATATGGGAGAGCCGGACCAGCTTAACCTCAATGCCCTCACAGAGGGGCTCGTCACCAGTTCACTCCTTTTTGGAGCTGCGCTCGGTGCTGTGTTTGGCGGAAGGATGTCTGATTTTAACGGACGCCGCAAAAATATTTTGTTTCTCGCTGTTATATTTTTTATTTCAACGATCGGATGTACGTTTGCTCCAAATGTAACGATCATGATTATCTCCCGTTTTGTGCTCGGCATTGCGGTCGGGGGTGCATCAGTTACGGTTCCTGCTTATTTAGCGGAGATGTCTCCTGTGGAAAGCAGGGGGCGGATGGTGACGCAGAATGAATTGATGATTGTATCAGGACAGCTTTTGGCCTTTGTTTTTAATGCAATCCTTGGAACAACAATGGGAGACAACTCCCATGTGTGGAGATATATGCTGGTCATTGCGTCACTTCCAGCCCTATTCCTGTTTTTCGGCATGATCAGAATGCCTGAGAGTCCTCGCTGGCTCGTTTCTAAAGGTAGAAAAGAAGATGCTTTGCGTGTATTGAAAAAAATCAGGGATGAAAAGCGGGCGGCATCTGAGCTGCAAGAAATTGAATTCGCTTTCAAAAAAGAAGATCAGCTTGAAAAAGCGACGTTTAAAGATCTTTCGGTCCCATGGGTGCGCCGCATTGTGTTCATTGGGTTAGGGATTGCGATTGTACAGCAAATTACAGGTGTAAACTCGATTATGTATTATGGAACTGAAATTTTAAGAGATTCTGGTTTTCAAACGGAAGCCGCTTTAATCGGAAATATCGCCAATGGCGTGATTTCGGTATTGGCAACGTTCGTTGGAATCTGGCTTCTTGGTAAAGTAGGCCGCCGACCGATGCTGATGACAGGCTTGATCGGTACGACAACGGCATTATTGCTGATCGGGATATTTTCACTTGTACTTGAAGGATCACCGGCTCTTCCATATGTGGTTCTTTCATTAACGGTTACATTCCTTGCTTTTCAGCAGGGTGCAATTTCACCAGTAACGTGGCTGATGCTTTCTGAGATTTTCCCGCTTCGCCTTCGCGGTCTGGGAATGGGTGTCACGGTATTCTGTCTGTGGATGGTGAATTTTGCAGTCAGTTTCACTTTCCCGATATTGCTGGCCGCCATCGGGCTGTCCACAACGTTCTTTATCTTCGTTGTATTAGGAATTTGCTCTGTACTGTTTGTGAAGAAGTTTTTACCGGAAACGAAAGGACTTTCGCTTGAACAGCTGGAGGAAAACTTCCGCGCTTATGATCGCGGCGAGGCGAAAAAAGATTCCAGCGCTGAAGTGATTGGATAAGATAAAAAAAGAATCCGCATACAGACGCGGATTCTTTTTGGTTTCAAATTAGTTAGGTCTGACAAGGATTTTGACTTGGTTTTTCTCTTTGATAAGAGCCCCGAAGCCTTCCTCAATCAAATCGTCTAATACGATTTTTTTCGTTACGAGTTTGTCCGCTGAGAAATAGCCTTCTTTCATTAATGACAATACAGCAGGGAATACGTCACGGTACCCGATGATTCCTTTCACTGTACGTTCTTTGATTACGATGTCGTTAGGGTGAATTTCAGCGCCTTTTTCCCAAATGCTGACGATGACTGTTTCACCGGCAATTGCAGTAGATTGGATCGCTTGCCGTAATACCACTGGAACGCCTGTGACTTCGAATGCTACGTCAACACCGCCTCCTGTACGTTCTGCAATCTCAGCGACTACATCGTCTGTTTTGGACGGATCAACGATGATCGCTCCAAGCTCCTCAGCTTTTTGCTGGCGTTCAGGTGAAAGCTCGACAGCATAAATATCAGTCGCACCGGCAGCTTTCAGCGCTTCAATCACCAGAAGTCCGATCGGGCCGCAGCCGAATACAGCCGCTTTGTCGCCGGCTTTGAGTTTGCTTGAGCGGACAGCATATAGAGCGACCGCAGAAGGTTCAACGAGCGCGCCTTGTTCATATGATAATTCATCAGGAAGTTTGAACAACAGTTCTTCATCTACAGAGACGTATTCAGAGAAACCGCCGCCTCCGCCGGCTAAGCCGAGGAATCCCATTTGTTCATCAAGGTTGTAGGCGCCCTGGTGGCCGTGTGTGGCAAAAATCGGTTCGACTACGACGCGGTCTCCAATTTTATAATTTTCAACGCCTTCTCCGACTTCAACAACTTCACCGGAGAATTCATGGCCCATTGTGACAGGTGCTGTTTCATTCGTTAATGGATGCGGTTTGTCAACCGGAATAAAGATCGGGCCGCCCAGATACTCGTGTAAATCACTGCCGCAGATGCCGCACCATTTGACTTTGATCTTTACTTTTCCCGGCTCCGTTTTTGGCTCTTCAATATTTTCAATACGGATATCCTTTTGGTTATGCCATCTTGCTGCCTTCATGGATTACCACTCCTATATCTTTTGATATGAGTAACATTCCGCACTGATCAATATGAACTGTTCACAAAATCGCCATTTTTAAAACCAAAAAAGAAAAGAAATTTTTATATAATATAATTTATGTTTTTTTGAAAAAAGAAACTTTGAAGAAAAAAGAGTCTCGCAAACTCTTTTTTCTTTAATATGAGAGAGTATGAGTCGTATACATAACTATGAATTTGGTTTGAACAATACGGTAATGGTTCGTTCATATTGAATGCGTTAACTACTCTATCAACAATTATAACGCTAACACTGCAATTATAATAGGATAATCTTCCATGGTTTATTTTAGCAGAGAAAATTTTTCTGACTTTGTAACATTACTGTAAGGATATTGAAATAAAAAATCCCTGTTTCATCGTGTATAATTTTTCCTAGAAGTTAACAAACAGGGGGACGAAATGTTGAAGAAAGTCATTTTAGCCGCTTTTATCTTAGTAGGAAGTACTTTGGGAGCTTTCAGTTTTTCATCAGATGCCAGTGCGAAACATGTGAACGGAAATATTACTTGGTATAATGGAGTCGGGAAAAAAGGCTCTTCAGGTAAAAAACTTGGACATTGGGATTGTGCGACCAAGATCGGATTTGATGTTCCTAAAAACGGGACAAAAATCAGAGCTTATGCAAAAGCGAAGCCTAAAAAGGTAATTACGGTTTACAAAAATGATGTTGGCAGAATGCCTAATGCAGTACTGGATGTAAGCCCTAAAGCGTTTAAAGCGCTTGGATACCCATTAAGCAAAGGAAAAGTAGCGGGACATTACAGCTATTAATCTACATATATAATCTGTAAAGCAAGAAGCCACATTCTTGCTTTTTCTATTGGTGGAGATAAAAGATGAAAAAAAGAATCATATTATTGTTAACTGTCGTGATAGCAGCCGCTGTAGCGGGTTTTGCGTTTTATGCTGCAAAGGATAAAGGCCATGAGAGCACTGCTGGTGTTTCAGTACATGCGGAAAGCGGTGATAAACTGCTTGTTTCGATTACGAATACCGATCTGCAGACGAAGTATTATGAAAATGATAAGGTGATCCATGAGGAGAAGCTGACCAGCTATCCGGCATTTGCTTTGGATCAAAAGCAGCAAGTGCTCTATTATACGGGCAATAATGACCAAAATGAAATGAGGCTTTTTAAGCTGGATCTAAAGTCTAATAAAAAGACGATGCTTTATAAAGGCGCTGAGAGTGCGGACAGTTTGTTTTTGTCAAAAGACGGTTCAACCATCTATTTCCGCTTAGGAAAAGCGGACGAAAGCAATTTCCGAATTGCAGCTTTTGATCTGAAAACGAAGAAGTACAAAAACCTTTATCCTGCCGCTAATGATCAAGATGACACCGTCAGCAGCTTCTTTTATAACCAAAAAACAGATTCATTTGCATTGCTGCATTATTCTGTAGAAGAAGATTACAAGAAAACAGATGAAGCGAACGAAAAGGGAATCGATCCTGAACCGACAACGATTCATTTTGCGGCAGGCCATCAAAACAAATTTGATGAGCTGAAGAGCCTTGACCAGTTTATCAGCGATATTGCTGTTTCTGATGATGATAAACGGATTTTGTTTACATCATATACGCAGAAAGGCACGGAGCAAACCGCATCTATTAAGTTACTGAATGCGGATACGAAAAAATATGAAACCATCATTTCAAATCAAAAATCATTCAAGCTGTTAATTGACGCACAGCCGCAGTTCTCTAAGGATGGAAAGAACATTTATTTTCTTGCCGAAGCCGAGGGGGCTAAAAAACTGAAGGATGAAACAGGGCGTGAAGCCAAGGTGCGGACGATTTATTCCTATAACTTTGAAAATAAGACGTTCAAAAAAGTATGGGAAAATCCAAACGGCATCATCAACAGCTTTTCTGTCATCAACTAATAAAAACCACTCGGCATGGGCTGAGTGGTTTTTTAATGGACGAGGTGCAGGGCTAATGATCCGAGCCATGTAAAGAGATGGATCAGAGGTATCGACAAAAACAGAAGTTCAACATAAGCGTTGATTGCAAGGTTCAGCTTTTTGAACCTAGCTCTTTTTTTCAAGTCTTTTTGCTGCTGGTTTGCGATCACGTTATCACTCCTTAAATATCCATATAATACCATTAAAATAGGCAAAAAGCCCTAAACATTTACAGTTTGGGCTTCTTTCAAATTTACGGACTCTTGCAATGAGAGGCTTTTATTCTGGATATAGAATTTGCGTCTCCGTTCGAGGATTGTTTGCTTGCAGGAGACTGCATTTTTGTTATAGGGAAGAGCTAGCTTGTTTTCGTTTGGCTGTTGTTTTGGAGATTTACTAATGAACGGATGCCGTCAATCATTTTGCTTCCGCACAAAGGGCATGATGGCGAGTCACTGCTGGCAAAGTTTTTTCTGGTCCAGCCGTTGCAGTCTTCTTTTGTGCATTCCCATGTACTCACATCTTCTTTAGGCAGCGGTTCTTGATTACGTTTGTTATAGTAAGACATAAAGTCACTTCTTCCCTCATGTATTTTACTGCACATTTCTTATTGTCTCATACTTTTCCTCAATCTCCTAATTCCTTTTTCTTTATGGTTTTCCAATCAGACCATCTAAAAAGGAGAGGAGTGTACTGTTAAAAGCGTCGGACTCTTCTAAAAACGGGCAATGGCTGCTTTTAGAAAAGGTGACGAGCGTCGAGTTTGGAATATTGCTGCGCAAGTGTTCCCCAGCTGCTGTCGAGAAAAATTTCCGGTCTTCTCCGAAGCACAGCAATGTCGGCACATTGATGTTTTGAAGGGTGCCGCGGTAATCAGCAGCCGTTTGGTTAAATAAAATCGTGCTTGAAATGGCAGCCGGCTGTTTGAGGATTTCTGCCAGCATCCATTCTGTTTCTGTCTCGGCAGGCGGTTCTGCGAACATATTATGGATGAAACTCTCGTAGAATGGCAGCGGGTCAGTCTGAATGGCGTGCATCGCCGTTTTTAAGCCGTCAAAATCAAACGGGCCGTGTTCCCAGCCCTTCCACTGATAGTCGGCAGCGGATTGATCGATGATTACAGCTGCTTGTATGTTATCATTCCCAAATTGATTGAGATAATCCCATACGACGAAAGCGCCCATTGACCAGCCGGCAAGAACGGCATGATCGAGCTCCATTACTTTTAGAAATTCCCTTACGTCACGGGCATATTGAGAAATGGTGTGTCCGTGAAGCACTTTGTCAGATTCGCCGTGTCCTCTAAGGTCGAGACGAATACACTGATAATTGGCAGAAAGTGCTGAAAATTGTTTGTGGAAAAATTGTCCGCTCATCAGCACGCCGTGTATAAACAGGATCGGTGTACCACTCCCGTGCGTTTCATAATATAAGCGTGTCTGATCTTCTAATGTGATGTATGGCATGTTTTCCCTCCTTCTCTAGTTTCCGTCATGAGAATGACTGGCTGCTGTTGAGCTGATGATAGCAGCTGTCGCGGCTGCCTGCTGGGCTTGAATGACCGTTTCGATTGCGGTGTATAGTCCTGATTCCATCAGCAGATTTTTCTCCATATGCTCACTGAGATATAGGCTGACAGCAATTTTGAAATTCATTTCCTTTTGCCATTTAAATGCTTTTTCTTGGTTTAATTCGTGAGTGATGCCCAAAACGGTTTTGATGTTTGGCTCTTCCAGAAATGTGAGAAGGGCAAGATCTGGATAATGGTAATCCTTTGGCTTTTTGAAAGAATCAGTAATGGATTGATATATATGTTTGCATTGGGAAACAAGCGTTTCAGGGTCTTTTTCACTTTGCAAGGCCAGAATATGGCTGACCTGGTGTAAGTACTGTCCTTTTTTAAACCCGTTGGCCGCCAGCAGCTGAAAGCATGTTTCCGCCTTGTTTACCGCCTGCAAACCTTTTCCGTTTTCGCCAAGCAGTACGGCAAGCGGAATATTCTGAGTTGAAGTGAGGAAATAATGATTTTTCTTCATCTGCTGATAAACAGATAGCCCCATGTTCATCTGTTCTCTTTTGTTTGTCGTTTCAGATTTGCCGGTGAGCAAGATCAGAACGGAAAGGTACGTGAACATATCCCGCTTATATCCAAGCTTCACCATTTCATTTATACATCGATGAAAGTATGAAACGTTTGTTTTGCCTCATGCTGAAAATGAATGTCCAGCATAGAAGCTACAGTAAAGCGGTGGTGCGAATTGAGTGTTGAGAAGCTGCTGATGTTTGATTTGATATAGCTGCTCAAATCATAAAAGCGCTGAAAGTCAAACTCTCTTTTATTCACAATATATGCAGAAGAAATGAGCATTAATATCTGATCGTGTGCAACTTTCCATTTTAATTTTGATTTTAATTCGGCATAAATGGAAATGTATTGTTTTGTTTTTTCATTTAGGTCGTTTGTCAGCATAAAAAGCAGCTCCTTTTTGCTGTTTTTATGTTATACGAAAAATGGGGCCAAAAGTTTCATATAGAAAAAACTTGCCTGCGAGAGGCAAGTTTGTCGGGTTATTTACGGGGATCTGTTATATCCATCGGTCTCATCATGTCATAGTCTTCATGCTCAAGAATATGGCAGTGCCATACGTATCGTCCGCTGTACGGCCCGAATGTCGCCGCGATTCTCAGGACTTCACCTGCATGTGCTTGAATGGTGTCTTTCCAGCCCTTTTCACTTGGCGGCGGCGGGACAGCCGGGCCGGTGTAGGACAATTCCCCTCTTTCTTGATAACGCGCGATATCAAACGGACGCCGGTCTAACACACGGAAGGAGACCAAATGCAGGTGGATCGGATGTGTTCCGCGTGTCGGATTGACGATGGACCATATTTCAGTTGTGCCAGCTTTTGGTGCTTCTGTGACAGGATCGTGCCAGCGTTTGTTATTGAGAAGAAGGACGGGTCTGCCGTATTCGTCTTGGGTGCCTGCCAGTTTCAGTGTTCTGATGTTGTGTATTCTTTCATTCTGCACGGAAGGGTATGAGGCGAGGTACTTTGGCTTTCTGCTTTCGTCTTTTTGTGCCAACGGTTTTGTGACTCTGAATTGCATGATATTCGCATCTGTTTCTGGATTAACGTCACCTCCGCAGCCCTCGCTGTTTGCCAAGATGATTGATTGGCCTTCATAGGCTGTGAAGTCAATGATGATATCGTAACGTTCAGCGGGCGCAAGACTGAAAGAGTTCAGTTTTACAGAGCGCGGCAGGAGCCCTCCGTCTGAACCAATCTGAATAAACTCCCCGCCATTATCGAGTGACAGGTTATAGGTTCTCGTATTGGAGGCGTTGATGACGCGAAAGCGGTATTTCCTAGGTTCGACCTCCAAGTATGGCCATACCTTCCCGTTGACGAGTATGGTTTCTCCGCAAAAAGCCGGAACGATTGAAGGGTTAGGCAGTGACGGGGAAGGGTTTTCCGGCCCGCTTGGATAAAACAAAGAACCGTCCTCGTTGATCGTGCGGTCTGTGATCAGAAGCGGCACGTCGTATTCACCGGAAGGCAGCTTTAAGCGTTTTTCCTTTGGATCGTGAATAATATAAGCGCCAACAAGTCCGGCATAGACATTCAGCCTGGTGAGCGCCATGGCGTGATCGTGATACCACAAAATAGCACCGCGCTGCTGATTCGGATAATGATAAACCTCTCGTTTAAAGTAAGGGCCTGTTTGTTCAAAGTCTTTGGAAAACCAGGCCTCTGGATACCCGTCACTATCATCTGGCGTGACGCCTCCGTGTAAATGAACAACAGTCTTTACTTCTGGCTCTTCATGCTGGCTGTCACTGTGATGAATCGTGTGATCGATCGGAAGGAAATGCTCTGACGGAAGGTTGTTCATCCATTTCACATACACGTTTTCGTTTCTTTTGGCCTCAATGGTAGGCCCGGGAAATAGGCCGTTGTAGCCCCACAGGTGGGTCGGGGGGAGATCGCGGTGAAGCTGATGGGCGCATTCCTCCATGGTGACTTCATAGTATGTTTTTTCTTTTGATTGCTGCACTGGCTTTAGTGTATCTGGGATTGGGAGAGCATCCACAAATTTTTCAAGTGTCATTTTCATCTGTCCTTATTTAAATTTTCCAAATTGGTATTATAGTTAATGATCATAAGGACGTGATGGTTACAAAAAAATCTGCGTGCCGCTGCCTTCCCTAAGAAGAAATAACAAAATCCTAAACGGCAGGTCGTTTAGGATTTGATCAGCATTTAAGGCAGGATGTCGGGCTGCTGTGTGACTGGCTTGGCTGCCGCTTTCTCGCTCACCTTCCGTTTTCTGAGCACCAGATAAGAAATCAGAACGATTCCCGTGATAACGCCTGTCAGCAGCAGCTCGTCTCTCATGGAATGAATAAACGCCATAGATACTAAAATTCCGCAGATGGCTATGATGGTTAAGTAGGTTAGGAAAGGGAAGAGCCACATTTTGATTTTCAATGCTTCAGGATTTGTTTTTTCGAGTTTTTTTCGCATTCTTAGCTGGGAAACAGCGATGACAAGATAGACGAGTAAAGCAATTGCGCCTGATGAGTTGACTAAGAATAAAAAGACGGTGTCCGGTGAAAAGTAGTTCATTACAACCGCGATATATGAGAAAAATGTTCCGGCGACAATGGCTTGTACAGGAACGCCTTTTTTGCTCAATTTCATAAAACGGCGCGGCGCTTCGTTTCTTTCTGCAAGCGAATACAGCATTCTGGATGTGGTGTACAAACCCGAATTCAGGCAAGAGAGTACGGCTGTGAGGACGATAAAGTTCATAATCTGTGCGGCTGCCGGCACTCCAATATGCTCAAGTACAGCGACGAAAGGGCTTTCTAAAATATTTGCTGAATTCCAAGGCAAAAGCGCCACAACAACGGCGATAGAGCCAACGTAAAAGACGATGATGCGCCATACAACGGATCGGGTCGCTTTTGTCACGGATTCGATCGGGTTGGATGTTTCTCCCGCTGCAATGGCAACAATTTCTGTTCCCATAAAAGAGAAGATGACAACGACAATGCCGAGCAATACGGAGCTGATGCCTTCCGGGAAAAATCCGCCTTTACCTGTAATATTGGATAAACCCACTGGTTCACTGCCAGGCGCAAAGCCAAAAATAAAGGCAAAACCAACGATTAGAAACGCGATGATGGTAACAACTTTAATGAGGGAGAACCAATATTCGAACTCACCGAAAGACTTAACGGAGTAGACGTTTGTCAGGGTGAGCACGATCGTCAAGATCAAACTTGTCAGCCATAGCGGAATATCATGGAACCAGTATTGAATAATGCCAGCACCGGCAATGGCTTCGATTGCGATAACAATCACCCAGAAAAACCAATACAGCCAGCCGATTGTAAATCCTGCCCACGGCCCGATGGCATCATGAGCGTATTGAGAAAACGATCCGCTCGTCGGGTTTACGGCAGACATCTCACCGAGCATTCTCATGATAAAAATGACCAATAAACCGGCTAACGCGTAAGAAATAATGGCACCGGGTCCGGTCGAGTGAATCACTGAACCGCTGCCTACAAATAGGCCGGCTCCAATCACGCCGGCGATCGAAATCATTGTCATATGGCGGGTCTTTAATTCTTTTTTTAATCCTGATTGAGACTGGTTCATAAGTTGCCTCCTTTAAGAATGAAGTCATTACTGAATATTATGATAATTGAAACTCTATCATAAATATACAGTTTGTCGAAAATTCGTGTAAGAAAATATAACAGTTTATTTCAAATTTGTAGGGTTTTATTTACTGTGTTTTCAGCAGATATGCTTGGAATAAAAGAAAAAATGTTTCTGTCATGATTCATTTTGTAGGTTGTTATAATTCCTAATATACAGCAGATCACGAGATGTGTTGGTGTCATTGAATTTGAAGGTCTTTTTAGAGGAGAAAATAAATTGGTTTAGGGAAAAAATGTTCTATCGTCACTATTTTCCTGTGGCGGGTGAATCATGTTTCTGTAGACCCACTGCGGTTCAGCTTTGTATCATAATAATAGGAAAACGCGAGCGGAGAGGAGGTTTTATATGGAGAGATATGATGAACTGAAAAAAGGAGAAACCGGGGCGCTGGTCAGTATTGCCGCGTACCTTGTTCTGTCCGCGATTAAGCTGATCATCGGTTATCTCTTTCATTCGGAAGCACTTACGGCAGACGGATTAAATAACACAACTGACATTATTGCTTCTGTTGCTGTGCTGATCGGCCTGCGCATCTCTCAAAAACCTCCTGACGAAGATCATCCATACGGCCACTTTCGGGCGGAAACGATTGCATCACTTATCGCATCTTTTATTATGATGGTTGTCGGACTGCAGGTGCTGTTCAGCGCCGGGGAATCTATTTTTTCTGCTAAACAAGAGACGCCGGATATGATTGCGGCTTGGACGGCAGCGGGCGGGGCAGCCCTGATGCTTGCAGTCTACCAGTACAATAGAAGGCTGGCCAAAAAGGTGAAGAGCCAGGCGCTCCTTGCCGCGGCTGCTGATAATAAATCAGATGCGTTTGTCAGTATCGGTACGTTTATCGGAATTGTGGCTGCGCAATTTCACCTTGCTTGGATCGATACGGTCACGGCGTTTGTGATCGGTCTTCTCATTTGCAAAACGGCATGGGATATTTTTAAAGAATCATCTCACTCTTTGACAGATGGCTTCGACGTAAAGGACATTTCAGCTTATAAACAGACGATCGAAAAGATCTCGGGTGTAAGTCGTTTAAAAGACATTAAAGCGAGATACTTGGGCAGTACGGTCTACGTTGATGTGGTGGTTGAGGTATCAGCAGATTTAAATATTACGGAAAGCCACGATATTGCGAATGAAATTGAGCGGAGAATGAAGGAGGAGCATGCGATTGATTATTCGCATGTTCATATGGAGCCTTTAGAACACAAGTAATTGAGCTTCCTGTCACAGGAAGCTTTTTTGTGTGATTTGTCCTGCTTTATTGGAAACAATTTGCTAGAATCGTTTTTTTATACAGATCGCTTTTTGTGGTAAAGTTAGGTTACAATATGAAGAATTTTGTAGATGACTAGGAGGAAAAGAATGGCATACCAAGAAGACCTGCATCCTTTGCTGGGGAAAGCAGTTGAACATATTAATAGAGTAATGGTTGGAAAACGAGACATCGCCATACTCAGCTTAGCAGCCATTCTTGCCAAAGGGCATGTGCTGCTTGAGGATGTACCCGGAGTCGGAAAAACGATGATGGTCCGCGCGCTGGCAAAGTCAATCGGCGCCGATTTCAAAAGAATCCAATTTACTCCGGATTTGCTGCCATCTGATGTAACAGGCGTATCCATCTATAATGCAAAAACGATGGAATTTGAATACCGTCCCGGCCCGATTATGGGGAATATCGTGCTGGCCGATGAAATCAACCGCACATCTCCGAAGACACAGTCTGCTTTGCTTGAAGCGATGGAAGAGGGAAGCGTAACGGTAGATGGCCATACGATGCCGCTTGCCGCTCCGTTTTTTGTAATGGCAACGCAAAACCCGGTCGAATATGAGGGGACCTATCCTTTGCCGGAAGCCCAGCTTGACCGTTTTTTATTCAAACTTCGCATGGGTTATCCGTCCTTTAAGGAAGAGTTGGACGTGTTATCTCTTCAGGAAAACAGCCATCCGATTGAGACGCTCGAGCCGGTTATAACAAAAGAAGACTTCATCCGTTTGCAGCGGGAAGTGCAAAATGTCCGCGCCGATGACAGCATAAAAGAATATATTGTTGAAATCGTGCAGAAAACGAGACAGCATGCTTCTGTTCAATTAGGCGTCAGTCCGCGCGGATCAATTGCTCTCATGAAAGCGGCCCAAGCATACGCGCTGCTGCATCATCGCGACTATGTCATTCCGGATGATATTCAATATTTGGCTCCTTTTACGCTTCCACACCGGATGCTGCTGCAGCCTGAGGCGAAGTTTGAAGGGATCGAGGCAGAAACGATCGTACGGGAGATCATGTCAGCTGTGAAGGTACCGGTTCAAAGGTCGTCGATCCACTGATGAAGAAGAAATTGCAATGGTTCGTATATGGGTGGAAGCTGATTGTATTAACGTTATTGACGGCTGCTGTTTTTTCTTACGCGATGTTTCAAGGCGGCTTTGTCAGCTGGTTTTTGTTTTACGCGTTTCTCCCTTTTGTCGTGTATGCCGGGCTGCTGGCGTTGTATCCGCTCCGCTCTTTTCAGGCTTCACGGCAAATGGCCAAAACACAATTACATGCGGGGGACAGGCTGGGCGTGTCGGTTACGCTGAGAAGGAAGCTGCCGTTTCCCATGATGTATATGGTGATTGAAGATTGCCTGCCAGAAGGAATCGAGTCATTGAACCGAGACGAAGCCGTGGCCAAACGGCTCGTTTTTCCTTGGTTTAAACGGAGTATGACGATGTCGTATGAATTAGCTCGGGTACCGCGCGGAGAGCATCATTTTCATGCTGTCAGAGTGCGAACTGGGGATGTCCTCGGCTTGATTGAAAAAACAGCTTTTTATGAGCTGGAAGACACCCTATTTGTTTATCCATCCTTTCAGCGTCTTTCTTATCAGGTGAATGAGAAGCATCAGGAAGACGGTGTAAGCGGTTCTTCCCCTGTTCATCAGCACCATTCCGCAGTCGCAGCAAGTGTACGGAATTATCAGCCGGGAGACCGGTTTGCTGCATTAGACTGGAAAACTTCTGCACGGCGGAGCCAGCTGATGACGAAGGAATTTGAACCGTCTCGAAGCAAAAACCTATTTCTTCTGATGGACCGTTCTTCCTCTGAAGCATTCGAAGAGGTCGTTTCTGTGACAGCTTCAATTCTTCATTCTGTCTTAAAAAACGGCGTGGGGGCAGGCTTGGCCTCGGTCGGAAAGGAAAAAACGATTTTTCCAATTCAGGAGGGGGAGCATCATTTTAACCACATGCTTCGGCATTTAGCCGTCGCTCATTGTGATGCGGCTGACCCGGTAAGTCGATATGTACGGGAGGAGCTGGGGAAGCCATCTGTTCGCCAGGCTGACAAAGTGGTCGTCACGGGGCAGTTCACGGAAGATTTGCTGAACATCGCAGAAACCAGGGGAGGCCGGGTTACAGTGATACTGGCAAAAGAGAAAGATGCTGAACTTTCCCAAGCTGAAAATGTCATGATCGAACGGATGATGAAACGTCAAATCAGAGTTCAGGTCATGAGAGGCGGACGAGTTTCGCGTGTTGTTTAGAAAGAGAGGTGACGGGTGCACATGCCGCACGATGATCAGAAGGGAAGCCGTTTGAGCTTGCTGTTATTTTATTTTCTGGCGTTTTTATTGCTGTGGGAGTGGCTCAGGCCGCTTGACAGTTTTACAGATACGAAACATACGGGCTTTTTTAGTGTCTTTATCGGTTTGACGTTTCTGCTGACTTTTTTCAGGATGAGGTGGTTTGTCACCGTTCCTTTTTGTGTCATATTTACGCTGATCTCGATACACATCCTGTTTTATCAAGGTTCTATATTTGACTTGAGCTGGGTCAGCTCTTTTTTACAGGATATCTATTTGAATATTACGTTGATTCAATCAGGGCAATGGAATGACATGATTCCTTCGTTTCGGACCCTGCTGTTTTTTGTGCTGCTGTGGCTGTTGGTCTATCTCCTTCATTATTGGGTGATTTACCAGAGAAGAATTTTGTTTTTCTTTATCATGACAGTAGCGTATATTACGATTCTTGATACCTTTACGCCATATGATGCCACTTTTGCCGTCATCCGTATCGTGCTGATCGGCTTCTTTATGCTGGGCCTTTTATACTTAGACCGCATCAAGCTGATGGAAAGAATCACACTGCCAAAAACATCTGTCCTGAAATGGTTTCTTCCTTTATCTGTATTGGTTTTTGCTGCGGTGGGATTCGGACTTGCTGCTCCGAAATCAGAACCGGCTTGGCCCGATCCGGTACCTTTTCTCAAAAAAATCACGAATCAAGATCATGTGCCGGCTGGAGAAAGCAAAATCGGCTACGGGAACCATGATGAATCACTCGGCGGCCCGTTTCAGCAGGATGATACACCTGTTTTTACATGGCAGGGAAAAGAGCGTACGTATTTCCGTGTGGAAACGAAGGATACGTATACAGGAAAAGGCTGGATTGAAACAGACACAGGCATGTCCTATCAGCTTAGCGGAGGAAAAGTAGAAAATCTATGGTTTGACCATAAGGTTGCGACAGAGCGCAACACCGTCCGTGTAAAAGTCGATGAGCACTACGGGTATAACCATGTGATGTACCCGATCGGTGCAAAAACCATTCAGCCAAAGCGGGATGTCTCACTTGAAATGAACGGGAACACGGAACAAATTTCTCCGATTAGTGAACAAGCCGGCGAGATCAGAAATATGGGGAGCTATAAAGTAACGTACAATTCCCCGGTCTACAAGCTGGATGAGCTGAGAAAGGTAAAAGTGAGAAACAACAGTGAGGAATACAGATTCAGCGACCGCTATATGCAGCTGCCGGATTCACTGCCTGAGCGGGTAAGAACCCTTGCGATCAAGCTGACTCAGGATCAAGATAATATGTTTGATAAGGTGAAAGCGGTCGAGGACTACTTAGGATCAAATGAGTTCACATATGAAACCGAAAACGTGTCCATCCCTAAGAATGATGAGGATTATGTCGATCAATTTCTGTTTGAATCAAAGATGGGCTACTGTGATAACTTTTCTTCCGCTATGGTAGTGCTACTGCGTTCGGCCGGCATTCCGGCCCGCTGGATAAAGGGTTATACGTCCGGTGAATATAAAGAAGCAGGAAACAAAAACGGCAGCATTTACGAAGTGACCAATAACAATGCCCATTCCTGGGTAGAGGTGTATTTCCCGGAACAGGGCTGGGTCACATTTGAGCCGACTAAAGGATTTACAAATCCGGCTGAGTTTACTTCATCTGACACAAAGGATTCTGGCAGCGAGAACAGCAGCTCGCCGGAGAAAACAAAAGAGGAGCAGAAAGAAGAGAAAAAACAGCCGGAAAAAGAGGAAAAACAAAAGGAAAAACGGGAGCCAGCTGGTTCTAAAAAGCCGTCCGCTTCACATACAAATGCCGGTGCGGGCTGGTATTTAGGACTTGCAGTTCTCGCAGTTCTCCTGGTGACAGCGGTATTGCTGTATGTTTTCCGTTCGTTATGGATTCCTGTTTTCATTGTGAGAAAATTGAAGCGGCGCAGCGATCAGTACGTGTTTTTTGAGGCGTATGGCGCGCTGCTGAAACAGCTAAAGAGAAGAGGACTGCCGAAACGAGACAGTGAAACGCTGCGTGATTATGCAAAACGAATCGATGGAAAATATGACTCGGAAGACATGTCAAAGCTGACATTACGCTATGAACGGGCGCTTTACAGAAATGAAGATTCGGCAGCGCTTTGGAATGAATCCAGAGAGTTATGGGAAAATTTAATTAAAAGAAGATGGTCTTGACCGCTTATCAACGTGTTGTTAGAATTAGTGAATATTATCGGAGTCTGGAAGCGAGTTGCCTGACTCCGACAAAACGGCCTTGCCAAAGAGGGCGGAGCGAGCTTCATATCTGTCCTCGTTTTTTTCTGTGTCAAAAAACTTAGAGGAGATTAGGTGACAACCATGACAAAGTTAGTGAATGAAATGATTCTTGTCCTTGATTTCGGCAGTCAGTATAACCAGCTGATTACACGCCGTATCCGTGAATTCGGTGTATACAGCGAGCTGCATCCCCATACATTGACGGCTGAAGAAATTAAAGAAATGAATCCAAAAGGAATTATTTTATCCGGCGGTCCAAACAGTGTGTATGATGAAAACTCTTTCCGCTGTGACGAGAAAATCTTCGAGCTTGATATTCCTGTTTTGGGAATTTGCTACGGCATGCAGCTGATGACTCATTACCTTGGCGGTAAAGTTGAAGCGGCAAGCCAGCGTGAATACGGAAAAGCAAACATCCACATCGAAGGCACACCTGATTTGTTCAAAGATCTTCCGAACGAACAAGTGGTTTGGATGAGCCATGGCGATTTGGTTGTAGAAGTTCCTGAAGGCTTCACTGTTGACGCGACAAGCCATCACTGCCCGAATTCAGCGATGAGCAAAGCCGACAAAAAATGGTACGGCGTTCAGTTCCACCCGGAAGTGCGCCACTCTGAATACGGCAATGACCTTCTGAAAAACTTTGTATTCGGCGTTTGCGATTGTGAAGGCAAATGGTCAATGGAGAACTTTATCGAAATCGAAATGCAAAAAATCCGTGAAACGGTCGGGGACAAACAGGTTCTTTGCGCGCTAAGCGGCGGCGTTGATTCCTCTGTTGTTGCTGTTTTGATTCATAAAGCGATCGGCGACCAGCTGACTTGTATCTTTGTAGACCATGGTCTTCTCCGTAAAGGCGAGGCTGAAGGTGTTATGAAAACATTCAGCGAAGGCTTTAACATGAACGTGATTAAAGTAGACGCGAAAGACAGATTCTTAAATAAACTAAAAGGCGTTTCTGACCCTGAGCAAAAACGCAAAATCATCGGTAATGAATTCATTTACGTGTTCGATGATGAAGCGGACAAGCTCAAAGGCATCGACTACCTTGCACAAGGAACGCTTTACACAGATATCATCGAGAGCGGTACTGCAACGGCGCAAACGATCAAATCTCACCACAATGTCGGCGGGCTTCCTGAAGACATGCAGTTTGAACTGATCGAGCCGTTAAACACGCTCTTCAAAGACGAAGTGCGCGCGCTTGGCACAGAGCTCGGCATTCCGGATGAAATCGTATGGCGCCAGCCTTTCCCAGGACCAGGCCTCGGAATCCGCGTTCTTGGTGAAGTAACAGAAGAAAAACTGGAAATCGTTCGCGAATCAGATGCGATTTTGCGTGAAGAAGTAGCAAATCACGGGTTAGAGCGTGATATCTGGCAATACTTCACTGTTCTTCCTGACATCCGCAGCGTTGGTGTTATGGGTGACGCAAGAACATATGATTACACAATCGGAATTCGCGCCGTTACATCAATCGACGGCATGACATCTGACTGGGCGCGTATCCCGTGGGATGTGCTAGAAGTCATTTCTACACGTATCGTAAACGAAGTGAAGCACATTAACCGCGTGGTGTACGATATTACAAGTAAGCCGCCTGCGACGATTGAGTGGGAATAATAATCAATTAACGGAAACCATCTTTTTGGTGATTTTGCCAAGAAGATGGTTTTTTCTGTTTATTACGAACAAAATCGAATTTCATCCGACTATTGTTCGTTTTTTGTATTGTCATTTCAAATTGAAGTTGGTACAATAGACACAGAAATCAAATAAGATGAATTCGTATAATCGCGGGGATATGGCTCGCAAGTCTCTACCAAGCTACCGTAAATGGCTTGACTACGTAAACATTTCTTTCGTTTGATATAAATAAAACACGTTTATTTATTCAAACTGAAATCCGTCTGTAGTCAAGCGTCCCAAAATGTATTGGGGCGTTTTTTATTTGGCGTTTTCAGGACAGAATAAATAGCAAAGAGTGAAGGGAGTCAAATAGCTTGAAAACGTTTTTTCAGTTTGATGAGCTGGGCACCAGCTATCGCAATGAAATCATTGGCGGATTAACGACTTTTTTATCTATGGCATATATTCTGTTCGTCAATCCGATTACACTTGCTTTGGAGAGCGTGAAAGATTTTCCGGAGGCGCTGAGAATTGACCAAGGTGCGGTCTTTACAGCAACAGCGCTGGCGTCTGCAGCAGGCTGTATTTTAATGGGATTGATAGCGAGATATCCGATCGCCATTGCGCCCGGTATGGGGCTCAACGCGTTTTTTGCGTTTTCTGTCGTCCTTGGCATGGGCATTTCCTGGCAGGCAGCTTTGTCTGGTGTTTTTATTTCAGGTCTTATTTTTGTTGCTCTTTCTTTAACAGGTTTTCGTGAGAAGATCATCAACGCCATCCCGCCTGAGCTGAAATTGGCAGTCGGCGCGGGTATCGGCCTGTTTATTACATTTGTTGGATTACAAGGTTCAGAAATCATTACTGCAAACCCTTCTACACTCGTCACCATCGGAAACATTCACAGCGGTCCTGTGCTGTTAACGATTTTCGGTGTGATTGTAACGGTTATTTTAATGGTGCTTCGCGTTAACGCGGGCGTGTTTATCGGGATGCTGTTAACAGCAGTTGCCGGCATGATTTTTGGTTTGGTTCCAGTACCGTCTCAAATCGTCGGAAGTGTGCCGAGCCTTGCGCCGACTTTCGGACAAGCGTGGATTCATCTGCCGGATATTTTCTCCGTACAAATGCTGATCGTCATTTTAACTTTCTTGTTTGTCGGATTTTTTGATACAGCGGGTACACTTGTTGCTGTGGCAACTCAAGCTGGTTTAATGAAGGAAAACAAATTGCCGCGTGCGGGCCGTGCGCTTTTAGCTGATTCATCTTCCATAGTAATCGGTGCCGTGCTTGGTACGTCTACCACAACTTCTTACGTTGAATCAAGCTCAGGTGTCGCTGCGGGCGCCCGTTCAGGATTTGCGGCAATTGTAACAGGTATTCTCTTTTTACTGGCTACGTTTTTCTCGCCGCTTTTATCAGTCGTTACATCAAATGTAACAGCGCCGGCGCTTATTATTGTTGGTGCATTGATGGTGGCGCCGCTTGGCAAAATCGCTTGGGATAAGTTCGAGGTGGCCGTTCCCGCTTTCCTTACCATGATCATGATGCCTTTAACGTACAGCATTGCGACCGGGATTGCCATCGGATTTATTTTCTATCCGATTACAATGGTGTGCAAAGGAAAAGCCAAAGAGGTTCATCCGATCATGTACGGGCTGTTTGCCGTATTTATCCTGTACTTTATCTTCTTAAAATAAGGAATGAAGACCAGCTGCCGAGGCGGCTGGTTTTTTTGTTGCAAAAGG
>NZ_JAVAXX010000077.1:0-23647 GCF_042709275.1 Bacillus sp. LR_5
GATTGGTTACCAGCACATAGAGGAAACCGAACGCTCCCAGCGCAATTAATACAGCAATAATAGGTTGTACACGATGATTCATAACTGTCCACCTCCGAAAGTAATAGCAGGGCAACGGATTTTAGATGACGTTGTGAGAAGGCTTCTGATTTTGCTCAGACAATGCTTCGAGTCTGAGAAGTTCGTTAAAGCTTTCGATGGCAACTTCAACCTGTTCATCCTTAGGTTCCTTTGTGGTTAACAGCTGAAGCCAAAGTCCCGGGTACCCAAGTAATTTCAGACCGGGAATGTCACGCACTTTGTTTGTCAGCTGCAGAACTTCAAAGGATATACCAAGCACGACCGGTATCAGTGCGACACGATCTATAACACGCAGCCAAAGCGGATCTGTCGGAACGAGTAAATAAACAAACATGCCGACAATAATCGTAAATAAAATAAAGCTTGATCCGCAGCGGTAATGAAGCCGAGATTGGTTTTGGACGTTCTCTACAGTAATTGGCAAATTCTGTTCATAACAGTTTATGACTTTATGTTCGGCTCCATGATATTGAAACACTCTTTTAATAAGCGGTGTCATGGACAAAAAATAGATGTAACCGAGCAGCAAAATCAACTTAAACAGGCTTTCAACCGCGATTTGCGCCGTGTCCGAGGAAAAAATCGGCCTTGTCAGTTCAGCTAAGAAAACTGGAACCAATGTAAATACGAATTTACTGAACAAAAATGATAAGACGCCTATAACTGCGAGGCTGAGATACATAGACAGCCCGGAGGATTTTTTTTCTTCCTGCTCAAGTGTCTCGTCTTCAGATGGATCGAGCCCGTAACGTTCGCTTGAAAAATTCAAATGCTTTGTGCCGTTTGCACTCGCTTCGATAATGGCCGCGATCCCCCGTAAAAACGGTATCTTTTTCACGATGTTCAGTTTCGGGTTGTGTTTGCGTGGAAGCTTAAAAAAGTCAATGCTTCCATCCGTTCTTCTGATGGCTGTAACGTAATGATGCTTTCCGCCAAACATAACGCCTTCCACAACAGCCTGCCCGCCGTAAGCGGGCGGAACTTTATGTTTTGACATATTATCAACCTGCCTATTTCTTTAGGATTGCTAACCATTTCCTTTCACTCTATTGTACAGGAAACAGCGCTAAACCTCTAGATTGACAGGCTGAAAAAATTGCCATAGCCTTGCTTTTTCTACATGCATTATACCCGTTATTTTCAAATTTTACTCGCAGCTGTCAAAAAGTGTGAGCTTTTTTATTGACATTTCATTTTTTGGGCACACTTTAACTGGAGGTGCCATGATGACAAGCGAAAAAGATACAGAACAAAATGAAGAATTGAATGAGAAGCAAAAGCCGCCTGTTTCAATGGCCGGCAGGGTGGCGGCAACAGGTTTTTGCGGAGGCGTACTTTGGAGTTTCGTTGCTTATATCGCATATTTGTTTCATTTTTCCGAAATCAGCCCGAATATGATATTGCAGCCGTTTGTGCTCGGAGAGTGGAAAAAACATGGGCTGGGAACGGTAATCAGCATCATTTTGATTGGAGTAATTTCAATTGGCGCAGCATTTCTTTATTTTCTTCTATTGAAACGTTTAAAAACAATGTGGCCGGGTATTTTATACGGCTTGGTGCTTTGGCTGCTCGTGTTTTTTGTTTTTAATCCGATTTTTCCAGATGTGCGCACGGTGACCGAACTGACATCAGATACAATTATTACGACCATTTGCATTTATTTGCTTTACGGGCTGTTTGTCGGGTATTCCATTTCATTTGAATACAATGAGCTGAATTCGGAAAAGCTTGCACGTGCTCTGGGAATGCATAGAGAATAGTGTATAATCCTTTTCCAGTATGATAAAATGTTCACGAGAAGTGAACATTTTTTACATGAGAAACCCTCGCGAAAAGGAGAGATTATGTGCCTCATTTTTTGATTTTGAACGGACCGAATGTTAACCGGCTTGGGAGTCGTGAGCCTGAAGTATTCGGCCGCCAGACACTGACCGATATTGAAACAGATCTTTTTCAGTTTGCTGAAGCCTTACATATCCAGCTCACTTTCTTCCAGTCTAATCACGAAGGTGATTTGATAGATGCGATACATGAGGCTGAGGAGCAATACAGCGGGATTGTTCTGAACCCCGGCGCCCTGAGTCATTACAGCTATGCGATCAGGGATGCTGTTTCAAGCATCAGTCTTCCTGTGGTAGAGGTGCATTTATCAAACTTATACGCCAGGGAAGAATTCAGGCATCAGTCGGTTATCGCTCCTGTTGCGAAAGGGCAGATTGTCGGTCTTGGAGCTGAAGGCTACAAGCTTGCTGTTCGCTACTTATTAAGCCAGCAAGGGGGAGAATCAAGATGAAGCTAGAGAAATTAAGAAACCTGTTTGGACAGCTGGGAATTGACGGCATGCTGATTACAAGCAACACGAATGTACGCTATATGACAGGGTTTACAGGTTCGGCGGGTTTGGCTGTTATATCGGGTGACAAAGCAGCGTTTATTACGGATTTTCGTTATACTGAGCAGGCGAAGGTTCAGGTAAAGGGTTTTGAGATCATTGAACATGGCGGCAGCTTGATTCAGACCACTGCCGACACTGTTGAATCGTTTGGCATCAAGCGTCTCGGCTTTGAACAGAACAGCATGACATATGGCACTTACGCTTCATACAGCGCCGTTATCAGTGATGCCGAATTAGTGCCTGTGGCTGAATCCGTGGAAAAGTTGCGCTTGATTAAGTCTAGTGAAGAGATTAAGATATTAGAGGAAGCTGCGAAGATTGCAGATGATGCCTTCAGACATATCTTGACGTTTATGAAACCCGGTATTTCTGAAATCGCTGTTGCCAATGAGCTGGAGTTTTATATGAGAAGCCAGGGAGCAGACAGCTCTTCTTTTGATATGATTGTCGCCTCAGGCCTTCGTTCAAGCCTTCCGCACGGTGTGGCCAGTGACAAACTGATTGAAAGCGGAGACCTTGTTACGCTTGATTTTGGCGCTTATTATAAAGGATATTGTTCTGATATTACCCGGACGGTCGCTGTAGGTCAGCCCAGTGATCAATTGAAGGAGATCTATCAGGTTGTATTTGATGCTCAGGCGCTTGGCGTCGCACATATTAAGCCGGGAATGACAGGAAAAGAGGCTGACGCCCTCACAAGGGATCATATTGCTGCAAAAGGCTACGGTGACTATTTCGGCCATTCAACCGGGCACGGGCTCGGCATGGAAGTTCATGAATCGCCGGGATTATCCGTCAGATCTTCAGCTATCCTTGAACCGGGTATGGTGGTCACAGTGGAGCCGGGCATTTACATACCAGAAACAGGCGGTGTCCGCATTGAAGATGACATCGTGATTACAGAAAATGGCAACCGGACAATCACCCATTCCCCAAAAGAACTTATTATTTTGTGATTGGAATATAGGAGGACATTAAACATGATTTCAGTTAACGATTTCCGTACAGGATTAACAATTGAAGTAGATGGCGGCATTTGGCGCGTCGTTGACTTCCAGCACGTAAAACCTGGAAAAGGTGCGGCATTTGTCCGCTCTAAACTCCGCAACCTTCGCACTGGCGCCATTCAGGAAAAAACATTCCGCGCTGGTGAAAAAGTAGCGAAAGCGCAAATCGAAACCAAAACAATGCAATATCTATATGCAAACGGAGATCAGCACGTATTTATGGATACTTCTTCTTATGAGCAGCTTGAACTGAGCGCAACTCAAATCGAAGAAGAATTAAAATACCTGCTAGAAAACATGTCTGTGCATATCATGATGTACCAGGATGAAACACTTGGTATCGAACTTCCAAACACAGTTGAGCTGAAAGTTGTTGAAACTGAACCTGGTATTAAAGGTGATACAGCGTCAGGCGGTACAAAACCTGCGAAAACTGAAACCGGGCTTGTTGTAAACGTGCCGTTCTTTGTGAATGAAGGCGACACACTTGTTGTCAATACATCAGACGGTTCTTACGTTTCAAGAGCATAGAAAGAAAAAAAGAAGTCTGTTCCCAAATGGGAGCAGGCTTTTTTTGTGCCCAAAAACAGAATCTTTCTTTTATACGAAAATGACAAGACTACTTCAGCAAGCTAGAGCATATCATATAAAAAAATGGGAGGTTGGGAGAGTGCTATGAAATTTTTACTTGGAAATATCAATTCTACTGTTTTAACAATGGCGGGATTACGAGTTTTATCCTCTATGATTGAGCTGACGGCAGCAATTGTCATGCTTGTGACCAACGATGTCCGGAAGGCGGTTGTGGTTAACAGCATTCTCGCTATTGTCGGTCCGTTGATTTTTATCATTACGATGACTGTCGGAATCTACCAAATTGCCGGGCAGCTTTCGTATGCAAAGCTGATTCTGATTTTTACGGGTGTTGTTTTGATTTTGGCGGGTGTTCATAAATAAAGAGAGGCTTGTCATAAAGTCTGCCTCACATCATACATTTTAAAGAAGCCAATCGGTAGAAAGGAGGAGGCTCTGTTGAATGAAATCGCTGAGGTTCTCCCCGAATCCATGAAAAACGCCCTTTCTGAAATACCGGAACAACAATGGCTGGAAATCGAAGAAGTCAGAATTCGGATCAACCGCCCTGTTGAATTGATTCGAAGAGGACAACCTGTTTATTTGTCCTATGCGGGCACGGCCGAGGATGCCCATCTGATCCTGAGCCGGCTTAGCAACTATAGTATGTATACTCTTGAAGAAGAGCTGAAGAAAGGGTATGTCACGATCAGAGGCGGCCACAGAGTCGGACTGGCGGGCAGAGTCATTACGGAAAACGGAGGTGTGAAAGGCCTCCGTGACATCGCATCTTTTAATATACGAATTGCCCGGCAAAAGCTGGGGATTGCGGAGCCGCTGCTTCCATACTTATATCAAGACAGCTGGCTGAATACGCTGATTATCGGACCGCCCCAAACCGGCAAAACAACACTTCTCCGGGACCTTGCGAGGCTCTCAAGCACCGGCAAAAAACCCATGCTGCCCGTAAAGACAGGAATCGTCGATGAACGGTCAGAAATTGCCGGATGTCTTCGCGGCATTCCGCAACATCAATTTGGTCAGAGAATTGACGTGTTAGACGCCTGTCCAAAAGCTGAAGGGCTGATGATGATGATTCGATCCATGAGCCCTGAGGTGATGATTGTCGATGAAATCGGGCGTATGGAAGATACAGATGCACTTCTGGAGGCACTGCATGCCGGTGTTTCAGTAATTGTATCGGCGCATGGCTGGAGCATATCCGACCTGATGAAGCGGCCTTCATTGAAGCGTTTGTGGGAAGAAAGAGCCTTTGACCGCTATTTGGAATTATCAAGAGCAAAAGGGCCGGGCACAGTGAGCCGCATTTATGACAAAGACGGAAATGTGCTGTCTAGGACGACGGGCGTGAAAACATGCTGAAGTTGCTGGGCGCTGTATTCATTGTGGTAGCGACAACATGGACAGGTTTTGAGATGGCGAAGATTTATACAGAACGGCCGCGGCAAATCCGCCAGCTGCGTGCGGCGCTTCAATCCCTCGAGGCTGAAATCATGTACGGCCATACACCGCTTCATACTGCTTCACAGCAGATTGCCAAACAGCTCGCACAGCCTGTTTCAGCTCTTTTTTCCGCATTCAGTGATCAGCTGGACAAGGGAAGTGATTCCGCGAAAACGGCGTGGGAGCAAAGCTTAAAGAAAGTATGGGACACCCTGTCTTTGAAAAAAAGCGAATACGAAGTGCTGAAGCAGTTTGGCGAGACGCTCGGGATTCATGATCGAATCTCTCAGCAAAAGCACATCAAGCTGGCGCTGACACATTTGGAAGCCTCTGAAGCGGATGCTGAACAGGCGCAAGCGAAAAATGAAAAAATGATAAAAAGTTTGGGCTTTTTAGCGGGCTTGTTACTCATTCTTCTATTGATGTAAACGTGAGGGGAGCAAAAATAAAATGGGAGTAGACGTGAATGTCATATTTCAAATTGCCGGAGTGGGAATCGTGGTCGCTTTTTTACACACGATATTGGATCAGATGGGCAAGAAAGAATACGCTCAGTGGGTGACGCTGTTAGGTTTTATCTATATTTTATTTATGGTCGCCACGATTGTAGATGACCTATTTAAAAAGATAAAAGCTGTGTTTTTATTCCAAGGATAGGGGGGCTTGCAGATTGACATTGTTCAAATTGTAGGTTTAGGGCTGATCGCCACCTTCCTTTCTTTAATTGTAAAAGAACAAAAGCCGACTTTTGCGTTTTTAATCGTCGTTTTTGCCGGATGTGCCATTTTTCTTTATTTGGTAGACCAAATCTACGACATTATTCGAATGATAGAAAAAATTGCGATTAATGCAAATGTCAACATGGTCTATGTTGAAACCATTTTAAAGATTATCGGAATCGCCTATATTGCTGAATTCGGGGCACAGCTCACAAAAGATGCCGGTCAAGGAGCCATCGCCTCGAAAATAGAATTGGCGGGGAAAATTTTAATACTCGTAATGGCTGTGCCTATTTTAACCGTCATTATTGAAACGATTCTCGGACTTATACCTTCTATGTCATAACCGAAAGGAGGCGGTAGATTGAAGCGCTTTCAATGGGCTTTGCTTTTGGCCGTGCTGATCATAGCAGGCCGTGCAGAAATTGTACAAGCAGCTGGTAATGCAGAACAAACGGAAGACCATGCTGAAACAGCCGAGCAATTAGCGGAAAGGACAGCAGCCTCGCTTGAAACAGATAAGATCGGGGAATTTTGGAATGACATTATGACAGAATACGGCGGACTGCTGCCGGAAAGCCAAAAAGGCAGCTTAATGGAGTTTATCAATGGCGATAAATCATTCTCACCGCAAGAATGGCTGAAAGCTCTCTTTTCTTATTTGTTTCATGAAGTGCTTGCCAACGGAAAGCTGCTGGGCACATTGATTTTGCTCACGATTTTTTGCGTCATTCTGCAGCTTTTGCAAAATGCTTTTCAGCAAAGCACCGTCAGTAAGGTCGCTTACTCAATTGTATACATGGTGTTGATTATCCTTGCGCTTAATAGCTTTCATGTGGCAATTAACTATGCAACTGAGGCGATTCAGACGATGACCAGCTTTATCCTGGCGCTCATTCCGCTCCTCTTGGCGCTTTTGGCTTCCTCAGGCGGAGCTGTATCTGCGGCCTTCTTTCATCCTGTTATCCTCTTCCTGATGAACACGAGCGGTCTCTTGATTCAGAATATCGTCATGCCGCTGATTTTTTTATCAGCGATTCTGAGCATTGTCAGCACGATGACTGAACAATACAAAGTAACACAGCTGGCTAACCTGCTCAGAAATATCGCCATCGGAGCACTGGCTGTTTTTCTTACCATCTTTCTCGGCGTCATCTCTGTTCAGGGAGCCTCAGCTGCAGTGACAGACGGCATTACGCTCAGGACGGCTAAATTTATAACCGGAAATTTTATTCCTGTGCTTGGCCGAATGTTTACAGACGCAACAGATACAGTAATCAGCGCCTCTTTACTGCTGAAAAATACGGTAGGGATTCTCGGTGTCGCTATTTTGATCTGTATCGCGGCATTTCCGGCAATCAAAGTGCTTTCCCTCGCTTTTATTTATAAGCTGGCAGCCGCGATTCTTCAGCCGCTTGGAGGCGGGCCCGTCATCACCTGCCTCGACGTCATCAGCAAAAGCGTCATTTATATTTTTGCAGCTCTCGCTATTGTGTCTCTCATGTTTTTTTTAAGCCTTACTGTCATAATCACAGCCGGAAACCTCACGATGATGATGAAATGAAGGAGGCAGGCGAATGAGTTTTTTAACGGAATGGCTTACCACCATCGTGTTGTTTATCCTATTTGCAATTGTGATTGATATGCTGCTGCCGAGCTCCAGCATGCAAAAGTACGCAAAAATGGTAGTCAGCCTGCTCTTGATTGTCGTCATGCTTACGCCGATTTTTAAACTTTTCAAGACAGACCCCGAAATCATCTTTGAATATCTCACAAAAAACGGGCAGTCAGAGTCTGCCGACATAAAAAATCAAATCAATTCAAAAAAAATAGAAATACAAGCTTCCCAGCGCGCATATATTCTAGAAGAAATGGCTGTCCAACTAAAAAAGAAAGCGGAGGAGAGATTCAGTCATGATGAATATAAAGTAGGCCGCATCAAACTCACGGCAGGAGAAAAGGTAGATTCAGAAGAGGATATTAAAACAATCAGCGTGTATATGGCCCCGTCTTCTGAAAAAACGGTCCAAACGGTCGCGCCGGTCCACATTGATACAGATCATGCATACGTAACGAAAGAAGCAGCCGAACAAAAAGAAGCCAAACAGATAAAAACGCAGCTCGCGGACATTTGGGAAATCGGAAGTGAGAAAATTACGGTTCATATGGAAGGCGGGGAGAGTGTCGGCAATGAATAAAAACGGATTATGGAATGTATTGAAAAAGCAGTTTCTTCCGGGACAAATGAAGGACGGCGAAAAGCCGAAGCTGACCAAATATCATTACTTTCTATTCGTTTTTGTTCTCGGAGTTTCCTTTATGCTTGTCAGCCAGCTGTTTTATTCACCTGAGAAAACAGAAAACGCCAAAACGATAACGGCCGTATCATCACAACATTCTGCGGGCAGCAAAGAGAAAACAGCTGAAGTGTTTAAAACCTCAAAATCTGATAAACCTAAAGACTCGATCGATGACTATGAAAAAGAATACGAAAATCAGCTGAAAGAAATTCTTGAAACAATCATTGGTGTGGACGATGTCTCGGTTGTCGTGAATGTAGATGCAACGTCGCTGAAAGTATACGAAAAAAACAAATCAAACAAAAATACAACCACTGAAGAAACTGACAAAGAAGGCGGAACAAGAAGCGTTACAGACCAAACATCGGAGGAAGAAATCGTCATGATCAAAAACGGCGATAAAGAAACACCTGTCGTCGTCCAAACGAAAAAACCTGATATACGCGGTGTACTCGTTGTTGCTCAAGGAGTGGACAACGTTCAAATAAAACAAACCATTATCGAAGCGGTGACACGGGTCCTGGATGTTCCAAGCCACCGGGTTGCGGTTGCCCCTAAAAAAATAAAGGAGGATTCATAAATGCTTAAAAAACAAACCGTTTGGCTATTAACAATGCTCAGTCTTGTCGTGGTGTTAAGCGTCTACTATATCATGTCGCCGGAAAGCAAAAACGCCGTGCAGATGCAAAGTGAAAAAAGCGCGCCTGACAGCGGAGAGGTCGCAACTGAAAAAGCGCCTGCCAAGCAAGACACGAAGGAAAAAAGCGGTACAGAAACTGAAAAAGGAAAAGAAGATGGAACAAAGGGAACGAAAGATTCATCAGCAGACAAGGAAACATCCGCTGAAGCCAGTGAAAAAGGAACTGTTGTTACGGAAACAGCCGATGATGATTTGTTTACAACGTACCGTCTTGATTTAGAAGATGCCAGAAGCAAAGAAAGAGAAGAGCTGAATGCCATTGTATCAAGCGATGATGCAACAGCCAAGGAGAAAAGCGAAGCATACGATAAAATGACGGCTCTCAGTGAAGTGGAAGGAACAGAAAAACAGCTGGAAACGCTGATTAAAACACAAGGTTACGAGGATGCGCTCGTTAATGCTGAAGGAGATAAAATCAATATTACAGTCAAATCAGACAAACACTCCAAATCGAAGGCGACAGCCATTATAGACCTTGTGGCAAAAGAAATCAAAACAATGAAAGATGTCGCTGTCACATTTGAACCATCCAAGTAAGAAAGAGGAAAAAGAAGCCCGCTAAACAAGCGGGCTTTTTGCGTTGCTGTCATATTAGAGTTGAATTCAAAAGTCCGCTCCTGTAAGATGAACATAGTATGTACTTTTAGTAGTAACCTATAAAAAAAGAAATTTCATACATAGGAGTGCGATTGAATGTTAAATATCAAAGAAATCCACGAGCTGATTAAAGCAATTGACGAGTCTACAATTGACGAATTCGTATATGAAAATGAAGGTGTATCCTTAAAACTGAAAAAACACGAAGCAGGCACGGTTCAAGTCATGCAGCAGGCACCTGCAGCACCTGTACAAGCACAGGCTCCGCAGGCAGTTCAGCCGCAAGCGCAGCAAGCAGCGGCACCTGCCCAAGAAGCACCAAAGCAAGATGAGAATCTGCATAAAATCACTTCACCAATGGTAGGAACATTTTATGCTTCTTCATCACCGGAAGCTGGCCCGTATGTAACAGCCGGTTCAAAAGTAAATGAAAACACAGTTGTCTGCATTGTAGAAGCGATGAAGCTTTTCAACGAAATCGAAGCAGAAGTGAAAGGCGAAATCGTTGAAGTATTAGTAGAAAACGGCCAGCTGGTCGAATACGGACAACCTCTATTTCTTGTAAAAGCGGAGTAAGGAGACTGAACATGATTAAAAAGCTATTGATCGCCAACAGAGGAGAAATTGCTGTCAGAATCATCAGAGCCTGCAGAGAGCTCGGAATTGAGACTGTCGCTGTTTATTCAGAAGCTGATAAAGATGCCCTTCATGTTCAAATGGCCGATGAAGCTTTTTGTATCGGACCGAAAGCATCAAAAGACAGCTATTTAAACGTTACAAATATTGTGAGTGTTGCAAAGCTGACTGGCACGGACGCCATTCATCCGGGATACGGATTTTTAGCTGAAAATGCTGATTTCGCTGAATTATGTGAAGAAGTGAATGTCACGTTTGTCGGCCCGAGCGCTGACGCCATTTCAAAAATGGGAACAAAAGACGTTGCGCGGGAAACGATGAAACAGGCCGGCGTGCCAATCGTACCGGGTTCACAGGGAATTATAGAAAATGTGGAAGAAGCGGTTTCGCTTGCTAATGAAATTGGGTATCCTGTAATTATAAAAGCCACCGCAGGCGGAGGCGGAAAAGGAATTAGGGTTGCCCGCACTGAAGAGGAACTGATTAATGGCATTAAGATTACACAGCAGGAAGCGGCAACTGCATTCGGAAATCCAGGTGTATACATCGAAAAATACATAGAAGATTTTCGCCACGTTGAGATCCAAGTGCTTGCTGATAACTACGGAAATACGATCCATTTGGGCGAACGCGACTGCTCGATCCAAAGACGCCTGCAAAAGCTTTTGGAAGAATCACCATCTCCTGCCCTTGATTCAGAAATCAGGGAGCAAATGGGAGATGCAGCGGTAAAGGCTGCAAAAGCGGTTGGCTATACAGGTGCTGGAACAGTTGAATTTATCTATGACTACAATGAACAGCGCTATTACTTCATGGAAATGAACACGAGAATTCAGGTAGAGCACCCAGTCACAGAAATGGTGACGGGAACTGACCTGATCAAGGAACAAATCAAAGTGGCATCAGGAATGGAACTGAGCCTCAAGCAAGAGGATGTTGAATTTGAAGGCTGGGCCATCGAATGCCGAATCAACGCAGAAAACCCAAGTAAAAATTTCATGCCGTCACCTGGTGAAATTAAAATGTACCTGCCTCCTGGCGGTCTTGGTGTCCGTGTCGATTCAGCTGCGTACCCTGGCTATTCCATCCCACCGTACTATGACAGCATGATTGCAAAGGTAATCACATACGGAAAAACGAGGGATGAAGCGATTGCCCGCATGAAGCGCGCATTGAGCGAATTCGTCATCGAAGGCATTGAGACAACAATCCCTTTCCATTTAAAACTGCTTGAACACGAAACATTTGTGAGCGGAGAGTTTAATACGAAATTTTTAGAAACATATGATGTAATGGGCTCATAATTTTTACGGAGGTGAATTGAATGAAAGACAACAGCTTGCTTAAAATGGATCACGAAGATACGCATTTGGGTAAGGTTGAGATTGCACCGGAGGTCATTGAGGTCATTGCCGGCATTGCAGCATCAGAAGTTGATGGGGTTGCCGAAATGCGCGGAAACTTTGCGACAGGCGTCGTCGAGCGCTTTGGCAAAGTGAATCATGGCAAAGGTGTCAAAGTCGACCTGGCGGATGACGGAATTACGATCGATGTATACTGTGTCGTTACATTTGGCGTTTCGATTCCGAAAGTTGCAGCATCCGTTCAGGAAAACATTCGTCAAACCTTATTAAATATGACGTCTCTTTCGATTAACGAGATCAATATTCACATCGTCGGCATTCAATTTGACACAAAAGCCCAAGAAGTCCAAATCGACGAAGAAATGTAAATGGCTTAACACGAAACCAAGGGGAGGGCGGCCCTTTGGTTTTTTTACACGTTACCCTTTATTTCAAAGCATGAAGAAAGCCGGCTTACATAGCCGAGTTTCTTCATGAACGTGAAATCCGAATAATCATATTAAGGTGTGTGAAAATATTCGGTAATAGGGTAAAAAAACCTTGATTTCAATATGCGGATACGAAAAAAATATGTTATGATCTCTTTGTGGCTTAACGACAAGCGGATAAAGAGGATCAAAGGAGAAAGAAAATGAAAAGAAGAACAGCAAGAGAAAAAGCTTTGCAGGCACTATTTCAAATTGATGTCAGCGATATTGCAGTGAATGAAGCCATAGAACACGCACTGGATGAAGAAAAAACAGATCCTTTCTTTGAACAGCTTGTACACGGGGTATTGGAACACCAAGACCAGCTGGATGAAATGATCTCCAAGCATCTGGTGAATTGGAAGCTCGATCGGATTGCCAATGTTGACCGTGCGATTTTGCGCCTGGCAGCATATGAAATGGCATATGCCGAAGACATTCCGGTGAATGTCTCCATGAACGAAGCGATTGAGCTGGCAAAACGGTTTGGTGATGACAAAGCGACAAAGTTTGTAAACGGGGTTCTTTCTAACATTAAATCTGATATTGAACAATCATAGGAGGAAAGAAAATGACTGCAACAATCATCGACGGAAAAGAAACGGCTAGAGAAAAACGCGAACAATTGGCAAAAGAGGTAGAAGAGCTTAAAAAGCAAGGCGTCACTCCCGGACTGGCGGTTATTTTGATTGGAGATGATCCTGCTTCTCACTCTTACGTGCGAGGAAAGAAAAAAGCGGCAGAAACAATGGGAATGAATTTCAAGCTCGATCAATTTGACAGCAGCCTCACAGAAGCTGAACTGCTTTCCATTATTGATCAATATAACCAAGACCCTGAGTTTCATGGCATTCTCGTTCAGCTTCCGCTCCCAGACCATATTTCTGAAAAAGCGGTGATCGAACGTATCTCTCCTGATAAAGATGTAGACGGTTTTCATCCGTTAAACGTAGGGAAAATGCTGCTTGGCGAAGATACGTTTCTTCCTTGCACGCCTCATGGAATTGTTGAGCTTTTGAAGAAAACCAATATTGACCTTTCCGGTAAAGAGGTTGTTGTAGTCGGCCGAAGCAACATTGTCGGCAAACCTGTCGGCCAGCTTTTATTAAATGAAAACGCGACGGTTACTTACTGTCATTCAAGAACAGAAAATATTACTGAACATACGAAAAAAGCGGACATCCTGGTGGTGGCAGTCGGCAGAGCCAACTTCATCAGTGCAGACCAGATCAAAGAGGGCGCTGTTGTCATTGACGTCGGCGTTAACCGTCTGGAAAACGGAAAGCTTTGCGGAGACGTTGAATTTGAAGGAGCAAAGGAAAAAGCGTCCTTCATCACGCCGGTTCCGGGCGGAGTAGGTCCGATGACCATCACGATGCTTGCGCATAATACTGTTAAATCTGCGAAACGTACGTTATCATAGATAATTGGAGATATTCACAGGCGAAATGTTTACCCGCCTTGAATATGAGCACGATACCCGCTTCTTCAGGCTCCTAAAGCCAGGGCGGGTTTTCTTTAGTTATGGTGCAGGAATGCTTAGGAGAGGAGTTTTTAAACATGGGTGAAGCAGCGTATGTGACCGTCTCAGCGCTGACAAAGTATATAAAACGAAAATTCGATGTAGATCCTCACCTTGAAAATATTTGGATTAAAGGCGAATTGTCGAATGTAAAGATACACACACGAGGGCATATTTATTTCACTTTAAAAGACGAAAACGCAAGAATGCAGTCGGTGATGTTCGCGAGACAAAGCGAGCGTCTGCCTTTTAAACCTGAAAACGGAATGAAAGTGCTGGTCAGAGGCGGAATTTCCGTATATGAACCGAGCGGAAACTATCAATTATATGCCAAAGAAATGCAGCCTGACGGGGTTGGAGCGCTTTATTTAGCGTACGAAGAATTAAAAAAGAAGCTTGCCGGAGAAGGTTTATTTGACGACCGCTACAAAAAACAAATCCCCGCATTTCCAGCCACAATCGGGGTTGTGACATCTCCAACGGGTGCCGCTGTCAGAGACGTTATTACAACTCTAAAAAGAAGATATCCCCTTGTAAAAGTCATTGTTCTTCCAGCGCTCGTACAAGGTGAAAATGCGAGCAGATCCATCGTTACGCGCATTGAAGAGGCAAATGAAAAAGAGATTTGCGACGTATTAATTGTCGGGAGAGGCGGCGGTTCGATAGAAGAACTGTGGGCATTCAATGAAGAAATTGTAGCACGCGCCATCTTTGCTTCCAATATTCCGATTATATCGGCAGTCGGACATGAGACGGATTTTACGATCAGTGATTTTGTCGCCGATATCAGAGCTGCGACGCCGACAGGAGCAGCTGAGATTGCTGTGCCTCATACCACTGATTTAATCGAACGCACAAAAACAGCGGAAGTCAGAATGACAAGAGCGATGCAGCAGCATCTCGGCCAGAAAAAAGAACGGATTCAAACGCTGCAATCGTCCTATGCCTTTCGTTTTCCAAAGCGTTTGTATGCGCAAAAAGAGCAGCAGTTTGACCTCGCGTACCAGCAGTTTCAAGCACAGCTGACCGCTCTTTTAGATCGGAAAAGCAGACAGCTGGAGCGTGAAACGTACAGATTAGAGGCACTGCATCCTCATGAACAGCTGAAACAAGCGAGAACACGATACCAGGAACAAACAAATCAGCTGAGAAAAAATATGAATATCCAAATGAAGCAGTTGCATTCCCAATTTCAAACCGTTCTTGGCAAGCTGAATGCACTAAGCCCTCTTCAAGTGATGGAAAGAGGATACAGCTTGGCTTATAAAGAAGATAAACTCATTAAAAGTGTCAGTCAGATAGAAGAGCAGGACCGGCTTGAAGTCAAGCTGAAGGATGGCGTGCTGACCTGTGAAGTATTAGAAAAGAGAGGGGAAGAAAAATGACAGACGTGAAAAAAAATGAAAATATGACATTTGAAGAAGCGATGAAAGGGCTTGAGAGCATTGTATCAAAGCTTGAAGAGGGAGATGTGCCTCTAGAGCAAGCCATTAACTATTTCCAAGAAGGCATGGCTCTGTCAAAAATGTGCCATGAAAAGCTACAAAAAGTCGAAAAGCAAATGGACTTCATTTTAAAAGAAGACGGCGAACTGGCACCTTTCAGTGTTCAGGAGGAAGACGAAGGTGACAAATAAATTAACGAGCTTTTTGGCTGACCGGAAAAAAACAATTGAAAATCAGCTTTCTGTCTATACAGAAAAGCTTGATATGCCGGACTCATTAAAGAAGTCTATGCTGTATTCTCTACAGGCCGGCGGAAAGCGGTTGCGGCCTCTGATTGTACTGGCTGTTTTAAACGCATATGGAAAAAGTGAAAAAGACGGCATTCCGGTGGGCTGTGCTGTCGAAATGATTCACACGTATTCGTTAATTCATGATGATCTTCCATGCATGGATGATGACGATTTGCGCCGCGGGAAGCCGACAAACCATAAAGTGTTTGGTGAAGCGACGGCAGTATTAGCGGGTGACGGGCTGCTCACAGAAAGCTTTAAGCTGATTACCTCCCACGTGTCAGACGAGGTGTCAGCAGAAAAGCGCCTGCGCCTTGTGAATGAACTGATTTCAGCGGCAGGCACCGAAGGCATGGTCGGTGGGCAAGTAGCTGATATGGAAGCGGAAAACCGACAAGTCACGCTTGAAGAGCTCGAATCCATTCATGAACGGAAAACTGCCAAGCTCCTTGGCTTTTGTGTAATCGCCGGTGCTATTTTGGCTGATGCGCCTGAGGAAGACATTGAAACACTGCGTACCTTCAGCAGCCACATTGGAATCGGATTTCAAATCAGAGACGATATTTTAGATTTAGAAGGCAGTGAAGAGAAAATCGGCAAACGTGTCGGCTCGGATACCACAAATGACAAATCGACATACCCGTCGCTTCTTTCATTGGAAGGGGCCAAACATAAATTGGATGTTCATATAAAAGAGGCGAAGCGATTGATCGGCGGACTCTCTCTTCAAAAAGACCTTTTATATGAGCTATGTGATTTAATTGCGGCAAGAGATCACTAAAACGATCCTAATTTGAAGCGGCTGCACGAGATATGGTAAAATGTAAGCAGTTTATATGAAAAATGAAAAGGAAAAGCGCGTTTGTCTTTTTTTATGTCTGAGATTATTGTCAGCTCGGCATGCAAAAGACATGTATCATTGCAGAAATTCATGCTGAAAGTGAGTTGATCCGCTTTGGATCTTTTATCAATACAGGACCCGTCGTTTTTAAAAAACATGTCCATTGATGAATTAGAGAAATTAAGTGATGAAATCCGTCAGTTTTTAATTACAAGTTTATCCGCTTCCGGCGGCCACATCGGCCCAAACTTAGGTGTCGTAGAGCTTACTGTTGCCCTGCATAAGGAATTTAACAGCCCGAAAGACAAATTTTTATGGGATGTAGGCCATCAGTCGTATGTCCATAAGCTGCTGACAGGACGCGGAAAAGAATTTGCGACGCTTCGCCAGTACAAAGGGCTTTGCGGATTTCCAAAGCGGAGTGAAAGCGAGCACGATGTTTGGGAAACCGGACACAGCTCGACTTCTCTGTCAGGCGCGATGGGAATGGCAGCTGCCCGTGATATTAAAGGAACGGATGAATATATTATTCCGATCATTGGTGACGGCGCGCTGACCGGCGGTATGGCGCTCGAAGCCCTTAACCACATCGGCGACGAGAAAAAAGACATGATTGTCATCCTTAATGATAATGAAATGAGTATTGCGCCCAATGTCGGTGCCATTCACTCTATGCTCGGACGGCTCCGTACTGCGGGGAAATACCAGTGGGTCAAAGATGAGCTTGAATACTTATTTAAAAAGATTCCGGCAGTTGGGGGCAAGCTTGCCGCCACGGCGGAACGTGTCAAAGACAGCCTGAAATACATGCTCGTCTCCGGAATGTTTTTCGAGGAGCTCGGTTTTACGTATTTGGGCCCGGTGGACGGACATTCTTATCATGAGCTGATTGAGAATCTTCAATACGCCAAAAAAACGAAAGGCCCTGTTCTTCTGCATGTCATCACGAAAAAAGGGAAGGGGTACAAACCGGCTGAGACCGATACGATTGGGACATGGCATGGTACCGGACCATATAAAATTAATACCGGCGACTTTGTAAAGCCGAAAGCCGCAGCTCCTTCGTGGAGCGGCCTTGTCAGCGGAACTGTGCAGCGAATGGCGCGCGAGGACGGACGCATTGTAGCCATTACGCCAGCTATGCCTGTCGGTTCAAAGCTTGAAGGTTTCGCAAAGGAATTCCCTGACCGGATGTTCGACGTAGGAATCGCAGAACAGCATGCCGCAACGATGGCGGCAGCTATGGCAATGCAGGGTATGAAGCCGTTTTTGGCGATTTACTCAACCTTCCTGCAAAGGGCATATGACCAAGTTGTCCATGACATCTGCCGCCAAAACGCCAATGTGTTTATTGGAATTGACCGTGCAGGACTCGTTGGCGCTGATGGAGAGACACATCAAGGCGTGTTTGATATTGCGTTTATGCGCCACATTCCAAACATGGTCTTAATGATGCCGAAAGACGAAAATGAAGGCCAGCACATGGTTCATACAGCACTTAGCTATGACGAAGGCCCGATAGCGATGCGTTTTCCGCGCGGAAACGGACTCGGCGTAAAAATGGATGAACAGTTGAAAACGATTCCGATCGGTACGTGGGAGGTGCTGCGTCCGGGGAACGATGCTGTCATCTTAACATTCGGCACAACAATCGAAATGGCGATTGAAGCAGCCGAAGAGCTGCAGAAAGAAGGCCTTTCCGTGCGCGTTGTGAATGCGCGTTTTATTAAGCCGATTGATGAAAAGATGATGAAGAGTATCCTAAAAGAAGGCTTGCCAATTTTAACAATTGAAGAAGCGGTCTTAGAAGGCGGTTTCGGAAGCTCGATTTTAGAATTCGCTCATGATCAAGGTGAATATCATACTCCGATTGACAGAATGGGTATACCTGATCGGTTTATTGAACACGGAAGCGTAACAGCGCTTCTTGAGGAAATTGGACTGACAAAACAGCAGGTGGCAAATCGTATTAGATTACTGATGCCGCCAAAGACACACAAAGGAATTGGATCATGACGTCAAAGAAAGAACGATTAGATGTATTATTAGTGGAAAGAGGGCTGGCGGAAACGCGTGAAAAAGCCAAAAGAGCCATTATGGCGGGGATCGTCTATTCAAACGAAAACCGCTTGGACAAGCCTGGAGAAAAAATTGACCGCGACCTTCCGTTAACTGTCAAAGGAAACCCGTTGAGGTATGTGAGCAGGGGCGGCTTAAAGCTCGAAAAAGCGTTGAAGGAATTTCCCGTCTCTGTCAAAGATAAAATTATGATTGATATTGGCTCCTCCACCGGCGGTTTTACGGACTGCGCTTTGCAAAATGGAGCTAAACAGTCATACGCTGTGGATGTAGGCTATAATCAGCTTGCATGGAAGCTTAGACAGGATGAACGGGTCGTCGTGATGGAACGGACGAACTTTCGTTATGCAACACCGGCAGACTTTACAAAGGGCATGCCGGAGTTTGCCACAATTGATGTGTCCTTTATTTCACTGCGGCTCATCCTGCCTGTCCTAAGGACTTTGCTCGTACCGGGCAGCGACTGCATGGCTCTAGTTAAGCCTCAGTTTGAAGCGGGACGGGAATCCGTCGGCAAAAAAGGGATTGTTAGAGATCCTAAAGTGCATGCTGATGTGCTCAAGCGAATGATCAGTTTTTCTGCCGCTGAAGGCTATATTTGTAAAGGCTTGTCATTTTCTCCAATCACGGGAGGAGACGGAAATATTGAGTTTCTCCTTCATTTGCATTGGCCGGGAGAGGGACAGGAAGGCCAGGAGCTGCCAGAAGAAGAGATCATGCGCGTTGTAGAAGAAGCACATAAGACGTTAAAAGAAAAAAAAGCAGATGTACTGGAATAATAGGGCGCTATTATTCCTTTTTTCTGCATTCATGTACAATGTGCAGAGAATCATATAACATAAAAGAACAGATAAGCTTGGAAATAGAGGTGCTTACATGAACAAAGGCCAGAGGCATATTAAAATCAGAGAGATCATTACAAGCAATGAAATCGAAACGCAGGATGAATTGGTCGACATGCTAAAGCAGGATGGATACAAAGTAACGCAGGCCACGGTATCACGGGATATTAAAGAACTTCACCTTGTGAAAGTGCCTACGAATAATGGTTCTTACAAATACAGTCTTCCGGCGGACCAGCGTTTCAATCCGCTGTCAAAGCTAAAGCGGGCATTGATGGACGCATTTGTGAAAATAGACTCAGCAAGCCATATGATTGTGCTGAAAACGATGCCGGGCAACGCCCAGGCAATCGGGGCGCTGATGGACAATTTGGACTGGGATGAAATGATGGGGACCATTTGCGGAGATGATACGATTTTAATTATTTGCCGGACTCCTGAAGATACAGAAGGCGTAAAAAATAGGCTCCTTGAACTGCTGTAACAGAAAATCTAACAAAGATAAGAGGTGTAATGCTGTTTGTTAGCTGAACTATCGATTAAAAACTTTGCCATTATTGAGGAACTGACGGTTTCTTTTGAACGCGGGCTTACGGTTTTAACAGGAGAAACCGGAGCCGGCAAATCCATCATCATAGATGCCATTTCTCTTTTAGTCGGAGGCCGCGGATCATCTGAATTTGTTAGATATGGGGAAGCAAAAGCCGAACTTGAAGGGCTGTTTCTGTTGGAGAGCGGCCATCCTGTTTTAGGCGTATGCGCTGAGCAGGGAATCGACGTTTCAGACGAAATGATCGTCATGAGAAGGGATATCAGCACGAGCGGGAAAAGCGTTTGCCGTGTCAATGGCAAGCTTGTCACGATTGCTTCACTAAGAGAGATCGGCAGGCTTTTATTAGATATTCACGGGCAGCACGATAACCAGCTGTTAATGGAAGACGAAAATCATCTCCAGCTTTTGGACAAGTTTGCCGGGGCCGAAGTGGAAAGCGCGCTCAAAACGTATCAGGAAGGGTACCAGCGGTATGTGAAGCTGCTCAAAAAGCTTAAGCAGCTTTCTGAAAGCGAACAGGAAATGGCCCATCGTCTTGATCTTATTCAATTTCAGCTCGAAGAAATCGAATCGGCAAAGCTTGAGCTTAACGAAGATGAACAGCTCCAAGAAGAGCGCCAGCAAATTTCAAACTTTGAGAAGATATATGAGTCGCTGCAAAATGCATATAACGCGCTTCGCAGTGAGCAGGGCGGATTGGACTGGGTTGGAATGGCATCAGCGCAGCTTGAAGATATATCTGATATTAACGAACCGCTGAAAAAACTGTCTGAAAGTGTTTCGAACTCCTACTATTTGCTTGAGGATGCCACATTTCAGATGAGAAATATGCTGGATGAGCTTGAATTTGATCCGGAACGCCTGAACTATATTGAGACGCGACTTAATGAAATCAAACAGCTGAAACGAAAATACGGTGCCACTGTTGAAGACATTTTGGAATATGCTTCTAAAATTGAAGAAGAGATTGACCAAATTGAAAACAGGGACAGCCACCTTCAAAGCTTGAAAAGGGAGCTTGACTCCGTCGGCAAAGATGTCGCAGTGGAAGCGGCAAATGTGTCACAAATCCGAAAAACATGGGCGAAAAAGCTGGCTGATGAGATTCATCGGGAATTAAAAAGCCTGTACATGGAAAAATCAACTTTTGATACGGAATTTAAGGTCAGAACAGCGTCACGCAATGAAGAGGCGCCGCTTGTAAACGGCCAGCCCGTTCAGCTGACTGAACAAGGGATTGACCTGGTGAAGTTTTTAATTTCAACCAATACAGGCGAGCCGCTGAAATCCCTTTCGAAAGTCGCTTCAGGTGGAGAGCTGTCACGGGTGATGCTTGCCATAAAAAGCATTTTTTCCTCACAACAGGATGTGACATCGATCATTTTTGATGAGGTTGATACCGGTGTAAGCGGCAGGGTCGCACAGGCAATCGCTGAGAAGATCCATAAGGTGTCAATAGGATCACAAGTGCTGTGTATTACACACCTCCCTCAGGTGGCTGCCATGGCCGATACGCATCTTTATATTGCGAAGGAGTTAAAAGACGGTAGAACGACGACACGTGTCAAGCCGCTGTCTAAGCAGGAAAAGGTAGCGGAAATCGGGCGCATGATTGCAGGTGTCGAAGTAACCGACTTAACGAAACGCCATGCGAAAGAACTTTTAAAACAAGCGGATCAAGTCAAAACAACTGGGTAAGCTGCGCGAAAAGCGCAGCTTATTTTTTTGTTTACATCCATTCGTTCATCAGTATATCCAATGTTTTTCTTCATATGACAGTTATAAATAAGCCGTCAGAAGGCAAAATTAAATGATGTAGCAGCAAGTCATAAAGAAGGTGTGGGATAGGAGCGAGGAGAGTGAAGTAGTGAATGCCCGATAACATCAGAAAAGCAGTAGGTTTAATTCTCCTTGTTTCGTTATTAAGTGTAGGTTTATGCAAACCGCTAAAAGAATATTTACTGATTCCAACGCAAATGAGAGTATTTGAAACCCAAACACAAGCGATTGAAACGAGTTTATCGGTAAACGCTCAGACATCAGAATCCTCAGAAGCGTTTACAGTAAAGAAAGATCCGCATGAAATCAAGGTGACGGGCAAAAAATCAGGTGAGTCAGAATTGGTATATGATCTTGCCGGATTTCCAATTAAAAAAACAAAAGTGCATGTTCTTCCTGATTTAAAAGTTATACCTGGCGGACAATCAATCGGTGTAAAACTTCATTCCGTCGGTGTTCTTGTCGTCGGATTTCATCAAATCAATACAAGTGAAGGCAAAAAATCTCCGGGAGAAACGGCCGGAATTGAAGCGGGCGACATCATTATTGAGATGAATGGACAGAAAATTGAAAAAATGAATGATGTAGCCCCATTTATTCAAAAGGCTGGGAAAACTGGTGAATCTTTAGATTTACTGATCAAACGTGATAAACAGAAAATCAAAACGAAGCTGATCCCAGAAAAGGATGAAGGAGAAGGCAAATACAGAATCGGGTTATATATCAGAGATTCTGCTGCCGGCATCGGCACTATGACCTTTTATGAACCGAAAACAAAAAAATACGGAGCACTTGGCCACGTGATTTCCGATATGGATACAAAGAAACCAATTGTAGTGGAGAATGGAGAAATTGTTAAATCCACTGTAACATCAATTGAAAAAGGGACAGGCGGTAATCCGGGAGAAAAACTGGCGCGATTTTCCTCAGAACGCAAAACGATCGGGGATATTAACAGAAATAGCCCATTTGGAATTTTTGGCACGCTGCATCAGCCGATTCAAAACAACATATCAGATCAAGCATTGCCGGTTGCGTTTTCTACCGAAGTCAAAAAAGGGCCGGCTGAAATTTTAACGGTTATTGATGATGACAAAGTAGAAAAATTCGATATTGAAATCGTCAGCACAACGCCGCAAAAATTCCCTGCGACAAAAGGAATGGTGTTGAAAATTACCGATCCAAGGCTGTTGAAAGAAACAGGAGGCATCGTCCAGGGGATGAGCGGAAGCCCGATTATTCAAAATGGAAAAGTGATCGGTGCTGTCACCCATGTATTTGTAAATGACCCGACAAGCGGCTACGGTGTTCATATTGAATGGATGCTGTCAGAAGCAGGAATCGATATTTATGGAAAAGAAAAAGCAAGCTGACTGCCGGAGTTTCCGGCAGTTTTTTTATTTTGATCCCTCTTCACTTCTCAGAATACATACGGTAAAATATACAAAAGAAGATTTTTCGACAAATTCACGTTTCCTTGTTTGTCAAATTTCATTTTTAGTCGAAAAACAGAGAAAAACATAGAATAACAAAGATATGCCACTAATATTGGTGATTATGATTTTTTTAGAGGGTATATAGCGGTTTTGTCGAATGTAAACATGTAGCAAGGGTGAATCCTGTTAACTACATTTGGGGAGGAAGAAACGTGGAGAAAATTAAAGTTTGTGTTGCTGATGATAATCGAGAGCTGGTAAGCCTGTTAAGTGAATATATAGAAGGACAGGAAGACATGGAAGTGATCGGCGTTGCTTATAACGGACAGGAATGCCTGTCGCTGTTTAAAGAAAAAGATCCCGATGTGCTCGTATTAGATATTATAATGCCGCATTTAGACGGACTTGCGGTTTTAGAGAGGCTGAGGGAATCAGATCTGAAAAAACAGCCGAATGTCATTATGCTGACAGCCTTTGGGCAGGAAGATGTCACGAAAAAGGCCGTCGATTTAGGCGCGTCCTACTTTATTCTCAAACCGTTTGATATGGAAAACCTT